>CAYHOD010000018.1:0-12111 GCA_964358215.1 uncultured Gammaproteobacteria bacterium
AGGGGACTGTCCCCTATTTTTTATTCCTCAAAGCCCATATAAATAAAGGGCTTTGAGCTTAAAAATTATTTTTAGCCACTTTTTAATCAAAAAAAATTAATTTAAAAATGTATCCGAATGTATCCGTATGAACGTATTACAATACGCCCTTACAACACAACAATTACAACACAACAATTTCAATTTCAATCGCCATTAAAAAATATTGACGCTATAATTCGTAGTTATAAATTTACTGTTACAAAATAAATTAATCAAAAAATGGCTAAATTTAAAAACAGGTCATTTTTTTCGCTTAGCTATGCAGTTTATTAGGGATATTTTTTGGGGACAGTCCCCTTTATAATAATATTTTTAATAATTTTCGCGATTGTCTCATTCGCTCCTTGCTTCATAACTTGTTTAATATTTTGACTTAATGTTTTTTGCAGTTCTTTGTTGTTTATTAAATTTTTTAATTCATTCACAAATTTTTCTGCTGTTAAATTTTTTTGCTCCAAAATTATTGCCGCGTGTTTGAATATTTTAGCGTTTTCTTCTTGATGCGAATCTGGTAAAGGAATTAAAATAACTGGTTTACCAATATATGATAATTCAGACAAAATTCCTAAGCCGCAGCGGCTTATTGCAATATCTGTTAAAGTATAAATTTCAGCTATTTGATCAGCGTCTAAAAATTCAAATTTAAAATAATTCGCAATTTGCGGTTTATCATTTAAGGTTGTTTTATTTTTCCCAGCAGCATGAATAATCTGGCAAAATTTTGTTAATTCACTTAAACTTTGCTCAACTAATTTATTTATATCCATTGCGCCTGTTCCTCCGCCAATCACCAGCACTGCGGGTAAATTTTTTTGTAAATTATATTTTTTATTTAAATCATCAATTAAAAATTGGCTTGTTAATTTACGAACTGGATTTCCTGTCCAAATCGCTTTTTTGCCATAATCAGCAAGCGAATTTTCAAAAGTAACTGTTATCACTTTTGCAAATGGAGCCATTAATTTATTCGCTAAACCAGCTCTAATATCTTGTTGATGAATTAAAATTTTAACGCGCAAAAACCATGCCGCCCAAATTACTGGAACGCTTACAAAACTGCCAGCGCTGATTGCAATATCAGGCCGCCATTTTAAAAGAATAAAAAAAGACTGCCAAAAGCCTATTTTTATTTTAAAAATATCAATAAAATTTTGCCAGTCAAAATAACGTCGCAATTTTCCAGAACAAATCGCTTTGAAAGGAATTTTATAATTTTCAATTACCTTTTTTTCTGGTCCATTTTTTGTGCCAATCCATAAAAATTCAATTTCATTTTGTTTTTTAATTTCTTCCGCAATTGCCAACAATGGACTTACCGATCCCATTGTCCCGCCGCCAGTTAAAAGAATCTTATATTTTTTTTTCATATGGAAATTTGACAAAAATCAACAATTAACAGACAACGATTAACAATAAATTTGAAATTTTATTTATTTTTACATTTTGATTTTTTTATCACATCCATTTCTTTGTTTTAAAAAACAAAATCATACTAATGGATACGCAAAACATAAAAAAAAGAATAAATAAAAAACTATACGGGTGATCTAAAAATGGCATTGTTGCATTCATTCCAAAAACACTGGCAATTAAAGTGATTGGTAACAAAGTAACAGAAATTATGGTTAAAACTTTCATAATGTCATTAAGACGAAATGAAATTAAAGATTTATTTGTTTCGTGCAAAGCGTTAATTGAATCTTTGTAATTTTCTAAAGTATCCCAAATTTCTTTTGTGTATTCAATTAAATTATTAAAATAAATATTTAAT
Organism: uncultured Gammaproteobacteria bacterium; assembly: GCA_964358215.1. Taxonomy (GTDB): domain Bacteria; phylum Patescibacteriota; class Patescibacteriia; order UBA2591; family PGYQ01; genus PGYQ01. The sequence continues at coordinate 1,814 of CAYHOD010000018.1, forward strand.
TTAATAATAGAAAAAAATTGGGGCGCTTTAATAATCAATTTTCTAATTACGGTTTTATGGGCTTGCATTGCTTTTCTAAAATTAACAATATTTTGTTTAATATTTAAAATTTCTTTAACCATTTTTTTTTCGGCCCCAATAAAAATTTGTTTTTAAATATTGTCAATATCAATACTAATATGATTAAGAATTGGAAAACAATAAAATAAAAGCGAGTTTAAAATTTCATAAATTAAGCTGGCCGGATTGCCGCTCAAATATTTTTCTTGAAAATCTTGATTATTTTCAAGAATTTTAAGAAAATCAATCAGAGGCTGTAATTCATTATTATGAACAATAACCAATAAATCTTTTTGAATAAAAAAATCCACTTCTGAAAAAAAAATTTCTTTTACTTGATTGTTATAAATTGGAAAAACTAAAGCCATAAACAAATAATCAGCTCTTTCAACAATTTTTGTCCTTTGTGGAGGAAGAAAACAATCTTTTACATCTAAAGAATAAAATTGATATTTTTTTTCTAAGCATTCTAATTCTTCTTCTTCTGGCTTATTAATATTAATAAAGGTTAAATTTTTACCTTTTATTTCATGAAAATACATATAAAAAAATTTTAATTTTTTTCAATAATTTTTAATGAATTAATTTTTAAATTTTTGTTTGCCAAAATTTAGATATCTTTTATTTTATCATAAAAAAATAAAATATCTTTCATATTTTTTCCACAATGTCATAGTAACGCGATAATATCACAGTTAAACTAAATAAAAATATTCTACACAAATTTTGTTATAATATTTAGATTAAATTTTATTGACAGAATGATTTTAGTTATTTAGAATATTTTCAGTTAAGGATATGTAATTTACTAAACCTTGGCAAAAATTATTCAGTCCATGCTGTCATTTCGACTGAAGCGAGTCCCAAAGTTTATTTGGGACGAGCGAAATAGAGAAATCCCTTTACTTTAGCTTTATTTATAAATTAATTTAAGGGATCCCTCGGCTTCGCTCGGGATGACACAGTTAATTTGCAATTGAGTCGACTTCGTTCGGGATGACATAATTGCATTGTTATTTTTACCTTTTAATTAAGAAATCTCAAAAAATTTGCCGAAGTTTAGTAATTTATTATTATTCCTACAAGCTAAAAAGTTTACCTCGTATAATTCCGAAGGAATTTATTCGGGGCTACAAATAAAATATGTCTAATAAATCTTCCAAAATTAAAAATATTTACGCTCGAGAAATTTTAGATTCTCGGGGAGATCCTACAATTGAAACAATGATTGAATTAGAAAATGGCATTTCAGCAAAAGCATCCGTACCATCTGGCGCTTCAAAAGGAATTTACGAAGCTTTAGAATTGCGAGATAATGACCTTAAAAGATATAATGGCAAAGGAGTTCTTTTAGCTTGTAAAAACGTGAATACAAAAATTGTTCGGGTATTAAAAGGCATATCAATAAAAGAACAACAATTAATAGATCAAAAAATGATTGAATTGGATGGCGCGAATAATAAATCAAATTTAGGAGCTAATGCTATTTTAAGCGTTTCTTTGGCTTGCGCAAGAGTAGCGGCAAAATCTCAAAACATGGAATTATACAAATATTTATCTATCAGCTACAAACTGCGAACTACAAGCTACAAGTTGCCAATACCAATGTTTAATATTTTTAATGGAGGAAAACACGCTGACACAAATTTAGATTTTCAAGAATTTATGTTATTGCCTTCTCAAAATAAATTTAAAGAAATGGTTAGAATGGGAGCTGAAATTTTTTATAAATTAAAAGATGTTTTATTAGAAAGAGGCTACGACACCGATGTTGGAAATGAAGGCGGTTATGCCCCTGATATTAGCTCAAATAAAGAGGCAATTGAAATAATTTTAGAAGCAATAAAAAAAACAAAATATCAAGTGGGTAAAAATGTTTTTTTAGGCATGGACGCAGCAGCTTCGGAGTTTTATAATCAAGAAAAAAATAAATACCTTTTAAAAGCTGATAATTTAATTTTATCGCGTCAAGAATTAATCAATTTATATTTAGACTGGATAAAAAAATATCCAATTATTTTAATAGAAGATCCTTTAGAACAAGACGATTGGGAGGGATGGAATAAGATAAATTTAAAATTTAAAATTCAAAATTCAAAAACAATAGTTGTGGGAGATGATTTTTTTGCAACAAATATTGATCGTTTAAAAAAAGGTATTAAACAAAAATGCGCGAATGCGATTTTAATAAAATTAAATCAAATTGGAACTTTAACTGAAACGATTGAATGTATAAAATTAGCCAAAAAAAATAATTATAAAATTATTATTTCCCATCGTTCGGGAGAAACGTGCGATGATTTTATCGCTGATTTAGCTGTAGCAGTCAATGCTGATTATATTAAAGCTGGCTCTCTTTCTCGCGGCGAACGCCTTTCTAAATACAATCGGCTCATGGAAATTGAAGAAATGTTTAAAAAATAAAATTTTTAAAAGAGGCGAAAGATTTTTCGCCCTTACGATAATTTTTTTATTTTTAAAATTTTTCATAAATTTCATTTTATAAGAGCGGCTTGCCCGCGCCAAAAGCGACCCCAAATGCCGCCTCTACATTTAATTTCCAAACGACCTAATCCATTTTTTAATTTTAGAAAAAATTTGTTTAATATTTAAAAAAGAAAATTTAGAATTTTTTTGCCGCGATTGGCTTCCCCATAAAACCAAACCTAACGCTGTTGAAAATTCCGGTTCATTGATTTTATCCACTGCGGTAAAAAAATTTTCCTGCGAAAATTCAATAGACGCAGGCAATCTAAATTCTTTTTTAGCTAATTCAACTATTCCGGATAATTTTGCTCCGCCCCCGGTTAAAATAACTCCTGCCGGCAATTTGCCATCTCGATTAATTTTTTTAAATTCCGCGTTAATCATTTTAAAAATTTCTTCCGCTCTTGCTTCAATAATATTGGCAATATATTTTTTAGAAATTACTTCTTTTTCATTTTCATCAAATTCACTTAAATTGATTTTTTCGTCTTTTTTAAATTGATCCGGCAAAGCAGAGCCATAAGCGAGTTTAATTTTTTCCGCAAGGTCAATTGATGTTCGAAGCCCAATTGCAATATCATTTGTAATGTGATTGCTTCCAATTGGCAAAACTCCGCAAGCAATCAAATCCCCTTCTTCAAAAATAACAAAACTTGTTGTCGCTCCGCCTAAATTTACAACTGCCACGCCTAACTCTTTTTGTCTTTTATTTAAAACAGCTTCGCTTGTGGCCAAAATTGAAAAAACCAAATCGTTAATATCAACGCCCGCTTGATAAATACATTTGGTTAAATTTTTAATTGGCGAACTTAAACCTTCAATAATTTGCGCGTCAACTTCCAATCTTATGCCGGTCATTCCAATTGGATCTTTAATTCCGGTTTGACGATCAACGATAAAGGTCTGAGGAATAATGTGTAAAATTTCATAATTAGGCGGAGTAATCACTGTTTGAGCCGCGTGAATAACTCTTTCTAAATCATCTTCCTGAATCTCTCCATTGGCTTTTGCGACAGCCACAATTCCATGACTTGGTTGAGAAATTATATGACTTCCGGAAATTCCAACAAAAGCGCGTTCAATTGGCGCTCCTGTTATTCCCTCTGATTTTTCTAAAACCAAAGAAATGCTGGAAACAGCGTCTTCAATGCTGGTAATTACACCTCGATTAATTCCATTACTTGGACCTTCAACAGCGCTAATAATTTGAATTTGTCCATTGATGTCAAATTGTCCAACAACTATGCGAATATTAGACGAACCAACATCAATGCCAGTAATAATTTCTCGTTGCATAAAAATATGATTTAAGAATCAAGAATTAAGAATTAAGAATTAAGGAAAATACAAAAATTATTTGTTGTTACGCTTTGTTCTTTATAATGAAAATATATAATTAAATAAAAAATATGTCAAAAACGTAAAACGTAAAATGCAAAACGAAAAAATAACAGCGTAAAATTCAAAATCACAAATAAATAAAAGTAACTCGTAACTCGTTGTATCGGAAAGTGAATATTTAAAAAATAAGTAAGGTAGAATAATAAAATAGCCGCGTAATTATTGAGTCTTGCCCCGCCTAAATTTTACGAAGTAAAACTTTGGCAGGCATTTTTCTTCGAAAAATTGCCTATCTGGTAATCAGTAATTAAATTAATAATTTGCCTTTGGCAAATTATAGTTACGAGTTACGGATTACGGATTACTCTTAGTTAATTGTCATTTTTCATTTTACGCTTTGCGTTTTTAACAATTCTCTTGCCACTTCTCTATCGTCCCAAGGAATTTTTTTATTTTTAGCTATTTTAATACAGGACTCGCAACCTTTTCCTAAAATTAAAATTATATCATTTTCTCGCGCTAAAGACAAAGCTTTTTTAATCGCCTCTTTTCTGTCTAAAATTTCCCAATAATTTTTTTCAAAAATCATTTTTTCTTTAACAAATCCTTTTGATATGTCTTTAATAATTTCTTGCGGCAAAGTGTCATACGGATCTTCATTGGTTAAAATAATATAATCAGAATATTTTGAAGCAATAAATCCTAATTTAGGCCTTTTCCCTTTGTCTCTTGTTCCTCCTGCCGAACCAAAAACAGAAATAATTTTATTGGGTTGTTTTAAATCAGATTGAAAGCTTGTTTGGATTGTCTGAAAAATTAATTCAAAAGCGTCTGGCGTATGAGCGTGATCCACTATTACTGTAAAATTTTGTTTTTCATTTATTTGCTCCATTCTTCCGGGAATTCCTTTTATTTTTTCCAAAGCTTTTTTAATAATTTCCAAATTAATTCCCTGCGATAATCCCAAACAAATTCCGGCCAAAGCGTTATAAACATTAAATTCTCCAAAAAGATTTAAATTGAATTGAAGATTATTGCAAACAAAACTTATTCCATCTTTTTTAAATTGCGCATTTTCAGCTTCAATAATTTTTAGATTCTTAATTTTTGACTTTTGACTTTTTCTGCCTTCGGCAGATCTGCCGTAGGCAGAGACTTTTTCCTTTTTCCTTTTGACTTTTGACTTTTTCCCGTATCCATATTTTTCATCAGCTTTAAATTGTAAAAAATATCCGCCGAATTCATCATCTAAATTAGAAATAATAATTTTTTTAACATTTTTTTTATATGGACATTTATTTTTTAATGATTGAAATAATTTTGCTTTTGCTTGTTTATAATTTTCAAATCCTCCGTGCGATTCAATATGCTCTGGTTTTAAATTAGTAAAAATAGCGGCATCAAAATTTATTCCCATTGCCCGATTTTGTTTTAAGCCTTCCGATGTAACTTCAATAACAGCGTATTTACAATTTGCCTTAACCATTTTTCGAAGCAATTTTTGTAAAGCAAATCTTCCAATCATTGTCATTCTTGTTTTGTTTTGCCATTCTTTTTTTCCAATTTTAAAATTAATCCCAGAGCATAATCCAACATCAAAACCGGCTTGTTCTAAAATTTTTACAATCAAATTTACTGTTGTTGATTTTCCGTTTGTTCCAGTAACACCAATAACAATTAATTTATTTGAAGGAAATCTATACCACAAACACGCTAATATTGATAATAATAAATGATAGGTTGGCTGGAAAAATTTAAAAATTGGCAATGGAATTATTTTTTTTCCAAAATTTAAAATTTTTTCTAAAGACATAAAATTTTCGTATTTCTTCAATTAATAAAATTGAAGCTGAAACAGATATAATCATTAACCATTCGGATAATTTAAGCGGGACTGTATGTAAAATTTTTTGCATCAATGGATTGTAAATTGCAAATAATTGTAAAAAAATAACAATGACTGTCGCGCCAATTAAAAATTTATTAGAAAAAGGATTTATTTGAAAAATGGATTTATTTTCAGAACGACAATTCCAGGCATTAAACCATTGAAATACAGCAAGCGTTGTAAATGAAATTGTTAAAGCTTTAGCAAGATCGATTTCAAAATATTTTTTAAAAAGAAAAAGCGTTCCGATTCCCATAACCGTTGCCATAAAAAACATTCTTTTTGTCATAAGGCCATCCACAATCCATTTTTTTGGTTTATCGAATTTATTGCGCAATAATCCTTTTTCTTTTGGTTCCATAGCAAGACTAATATCAAGAAAACCATCAGTAACAAAATTAAGCCAAATAATTTGAGTTGGAAGAATAAGTAAAGGATAGCCCAATATAATCGCGCCTATAATCGCAAATACTTCTCCAATACTTGTTGAAAAAAGATAAAGAATAACTTTCTTAATTGTTTTATAAATATTTCTCCCCTCTTCAATAGCCAAAACAATATTTGCAAAATTATCATCTAAAAGCACAATATCCGAAGCTTCTTTCGCAACTTCGGTTCCAATTTTACCCATCGCGACCCCAAGATCAGCCGCAACAAGCGACGGCGCGTCATTAACGCCATCTCCTGTCATTGCGACAATTTCTCCTCGTTTACGATAGGCTTGAATAATGCGAAATTTATGTTCTGGTGTAACTCGCGCAAAAACAGTAATTTGATCAAGTTTTTTTACTAATTCTTCATCGGATATTTTATCAATTTCTTCACCAGTAAATATTGCGTCATTTTCTTGATAAATACCTATTTCTTTAGCAATGGCTTGCGCTGTTAAACGATGATCTCCGGTAATCATCACTACACGAATATTCGCGTCTTTTACTTTTTGCACTGATTCTTTAACTTCTTGACGCAGTCCGTCTTTCATTCCAAAAAAACCGACAAAAATAAGAGGTGGTATTGCGTCTTGATCAATGTTTTGATTAACATTGGGATTTATGGCATAAGCTATGACTCTAAAACCGTCTTGCGCAAATTTATGAAATATTAATTCTAATTTCTTTCTTTCTTCTTGTTGAAGCGTTTTGATTCCATGTTTAGACCAAATTTCTTTACATAAATCAAACACTTTTTCCGGCGAACCAACAACAGTAAGAAAATTTTTTCCATCAACTTTATGAATAGTGGCATGATATTTTTTTTGATAATCAAACGGCAATTCAAAAATTTTTGGTGTTTTTTGATTTAAAATATCGCGATGAAGTCCGATTTTCTCAGCAAACACAAGCATCGCCGCTTCTGTCGGATCTCCGGAAATTTTCCAGGAATTAGTTTCTTTTAAAAATGAAAGTCGGGCGTTAGCGCAAAAAATCGCTATTTTTCCGCTAAAAAAAAGTTCTTTATAATTTAAAGGATTAATAATTTTGTTATTAAAAATAATTTCGCCTTTTGGTTCGTATCCATTGCCTGTGATTTCAAAATTTTTATTGTCAACGTACACGCGTTGAATTATCATTTCATTTTTTGTAAGCGTTCCAGTTTTATCAACTGCGATTATTTTTGTCTGCCCTAATGTTTCTACCGCTTGTAATCGTTTCACAAGAACGTGATGTTTTGACATTTTCCAAACGCTAGTTGCCAACACTAAAGTTATTACGATTGGAAGTCCTTCCGGAATAACGGAAATTGAAAGCGCGACTGCCATGATAAACATTTGCTTAAGAGATTCACCGGAAAAAACGCCGAGAATAATTAATAAAACACTGATAATAAATACTACAACGACAATGAGACGAGAAAGATATCTAATATTGGCTTTCAATGGAATTTCTGTTGTGTCAATTGCAACAATTTTTTGCGCAATTTTACCAATTTCCGTTGCGAGTCCTGTGGCAACAACCACAGCAATTCCATTTCCGCTTAAAATATACGTTCCTTTAAATACTATATTTTTTTGATCTATTGCTGATAAATGCTCAGCCGATAAAACAACATTATTTTTATATATTGGTTTTGATTCTCCGGTAAGACTTGCTTCGTCTACTTTTAGAGTATTGGAAAAAATAATTCGAGCGTCAGCCGGGACTTTCTCGCCCTCTTGTAAAATTAAAATATCTCCGATAACCACATCTTCGTCATGAATAATAAATTCTTCTTCATCTCTCATTACAGTGGCTGAAGTTTTAGAGAATTTTTTTAACGCATGAAGCGTATTTTGCGCTTTACCCTCCTGAATTGTTCCTATAATCGCGTTAAAAAAAAGTATTATAAAAATTACCAAACAATCAACAATGCTCCCTATTAAAAAAATAATTATCGCGGCAATAAAAAGAATATAAATAAGCGGACTTTTAAATTGGTTTAAAAAAATAATTGATATAGAAAGTTTTTTTCCTTCTGGTAATTTATTTAAACCAAATTTTTTTAATCTTATATTTGCCTCTTCTTTTGTTAAACCATTTTTGGTAGTTTTTAAAATTTCAAAAATTTTTTGGATTGATAGGCTATACCAATTTTCTTGTTTCATAAAATTAATTGCGTCCTTACTCGATCACCCAAATATTATTTATTTAAAATTTTTAAAGCGAATTTAATTTTTTCTTGAGTTGAAATAATGGAGTCTGGAATCTCTTGCAAAACTTGCCGCGCTTCAGACAAAGAATATCCCAAACTTACTAAAGCGTCCAAAATTTGAGAGTCGTCAGAATAATCTGTTTTTATTTCTTCTGATTCAGATTTTAAATCTTGTATTTTATTTTTTAATTCTAAAATTATTTTTTGCGCCATCTTTTTGCCTATGCCGACCACTTTAATTAAAACATCCAATTTTTCATTAAGGATCGCTTTTTTAATATTTTCCACTTTACCCTGTTTAAGAATATTTAACGCGGATTTTGGCCCAACGCCGTTAATAGAAATAAGTTTTTTAAAAAATTCCAATTCTTCAATTTTTTCAAATCCATAAAGTTCTTGAATATCTTCTTTGTGATGAAGGTGAGTGTAAATTTTTATTTTTTCGTTTAGATTTATTTTTTTAAAAAAATTTATTAAAACAAAAATTTGATAACCAATGTCATTGTTTTCAATAACAATGAATTTATTTTCAATATCTTTATAAATAATTTCTCCTTGAAAAGAAAAAAACATAAAAAAACAATATAACAATATAACAATATAACAATATAACATTTTGTCATTTTAAACGAAGCGAGAAATCTTAAAAAATGTAAAATGTAAATATCTCTGCCTACGGCAGATCTCCCGTAGGGAGAAAAATGTAAAATGACAATTAACTAAGAGTAATCCGTAATCCGTAACTAGTAACTATAATTTGCCAAAGGCAAATATTAATTTAATTACTGATTACGAGTTACGAGTTACTTTTATTTATTTTGATTTTTTCTGCCTTCGGCAGATCCCTGCCTGCCGAAGGCATGGTGCCGTAGGCAGAGATTTTTAATTTTTTATGGTTGCGGGGGTGGGATTCGAACCCACGACCTTCAGATTATGAGCCTGACGAGCTGCCACTGCTCTACCCCGCGACGAAAAATTAGCTTGTAGCTTATAGGAAAATCAAAAATAAAATTCTAAATCTTAAATCTTAAATTAATTGGTGCGCCGTGGGGGATTCGAACCCTCGACCATCAGCTTAAAAGGCTGTTGCTCTACCACCTGAGCTAACGGCGCAAATAAAACAAATTTATTTTACCATGCAATATAATATTATTCAAATTTTTTGCTTTAGCTATAATTTTCAAAACGGTATTGTCTCAAAAACTTTTTATACTCTTCATTAAATGACATCTTCTTATGATGCTCTTCTTGTTTATCAATGTAATCCCTAACTTTATCTAACATAGATTCACTTACAGATACTGCAAAATATTCATCAGCCCATTCAAATTTTATTTTAGTCAAATTTTGTTTATTTATCCAATTTGCAGATTCACCTTTTAATAATTGTATGATTTTGGCAATGCTCATATCAGCATTTAATCCCAACAAACAATGTAGGTGGTCAGTATAGCCATTCAATCTATCAATAAATATTTGTTTACTGTGCGCATTTTCGCGAATGTGTTCTATGACTTGTAACCGAATGTCTTTGGTAAGATAAGGGAATCTGTTTTTTGTACCCCAGACAGCATGAATCATTATTTTTACATAAGCCATAATATTCTCTCTTTCAGGGCTAAAGCCCAGATTAAAGTAATTCTTCATCCTCCGCTCTAAAGAGCGGAGTTATTATCTTTTTCTGCTCTAAAAAACAGAGTCAGTCCTACCCTTCCATAATAACTCCGCCATTTATGGCGGAGACACTTGTAATATAACTAACCTGGGCTTTAGCCCTGACACTCTATTCTCTAAAAATTTTAAACATTAAAAGCCCGGTTTAGAAGGTTTGCTTTGCACCTCCACTCTAAAGAACGAGGTTATTCTTGTTCCTTGCCTCTCCACTCTAAAGAAC
>CAYHOD010000019.1:0-11697 GCA_964358215.1 uncultured Gammaproteobacteria bacterium
TTTATTTTTTAATTTATTTTTTATGTTAATGATTCGTTTATCACGCGTGGGCAAAACAAAACAACCAAGTTATAGATTGATTGTTTCTGATAAAACCAAAGATCCATGGGGAAAATCTTTGGAAATTTTAGGTTATTATAATCCCAGAACTAATCCTTCAACAATTAAACTTGAAGCAGAAAGGATTAAATATTGGATTTCTAAAGGAGCGCAAACTTCAGCGACAATTCATAATCTTTTAGTTAAACAAAAAATTATTAAAGGACCAAAAGTAAAAGCTGATAGTGTGAAAAAAACAAAAAAAGTAACCAGTAATTCGTAACCAGTAACGAGTATAATTTGCCAAAGGCAAATATTTAATTACTGTTACATATTGCTGGATATTTTATTATTGGGCATGTTTACTTTTTATTACTGGTTACGGGTTACTCGTTACAGGTTACTTTCTATTTTATGGACAAAGATTATATTATTCAAACTTTAAAAAAACAAATTGAAAAATTTGAACCGGAAATTTCTATTGAAAAAACCGGGATTGTTTTAGAAGTGGGAGATGGAATTGCAAAAATATCCGGACTTTCTGATGTTAAAATGAGCGAAATGGTAGAATTTCCAAATCAAATTTATGGCGTTGTTTTAAATTTAGAACAAGATTTAATCAGAGTTATTATTTTAGGAGAATATGAAAATATTAGAGAAGGGGACATTGTAAAATCAACTGGAAAAATTTTAGAAATACCAGTTGGCAATGATTTAATTGGCAGAATTATAAATGCTTTAGGTCAGCCAATTGATGAATGTGGAGCAATCAAAACAGAAAAATTTTATCCAATTGAAAAAATCGCGCCCGGGATTATTGCGAGAAAATCTGTAAACGTTCCTTTGCAAACTGGAATTAAAGCAATTGATTCAATGATTCCAATTGGTCGAGGACAAAGAGAATTAATTATTGGAGATAGACAAACAGGAAAAACAGCTTTAGCAATTGACACGATAATAAATCAAAAATCAATTTCAGAAGAATCAAGACCAATTTGTATTTATGTTGCAATTGGTCAAAAAGAATCAAAAATTGCTAAAATTGTGACAAAATTAGAAGAAAAAGGAGCAATGGAATACACAATTATAATTACCGCTTCTTCTTCTGAGCCAGCCGCTTTACAATTTATTGTTCCATATTCAGGTTGCGCGATTGGAGAATATTTTATGGATCAAGGAAAAGATGTTTTAATAATTTATGACGATTTATCAAAACACGCTTGGGCATACAGACAAATTTCTTTATTGCTTCGTCGTCCACCCGGACGAGAAGCGTATCCCGGCGATGTTTTTTATTTACATTCAAGACTTTTAGAACGCGCTTGCAGATTAAGCGAAAAAAATGGCGGGGGATCTTTAACCGCTTTGCCAATTATTGAAACGCAAGCAGGAGATGTTTCAGCTTATATTCCAACAAATGTTATTTCAATTACCGACGGACAAATTTATTTGGAAAGTGATTTATTTTATCAAGGAATTCGTCCGGCAATAAATGTTGGTCTTTCAGTGTCTCGCGTTGGATCTGCAGCGCAAACAAAAGCAATAAAAAAAAATGCCGGGAAATTACGGCTTGAACTTGCTCAATTTAGAGAACTTGCCGCATTTGCTCAATTTGGGCAAGATTTAGACGAAGCGACAAGAAAACAAATTGAACGAGGAAAACGTTTAACCGAAATTTTAAAACAAGGACAATATGAACCAATGCCAGTTGAACATCAGGTGTTGATAATTTTTATTGTAACGCAAGGATTTCTTGACGATGTGCCTGTTGAAAAAATCAAAAAATTTGAAGAACAATTTCATGAATATTTAAAATTAGAACAAAAAGAATTATTAAATGAAATTAGAGAAAAACAGGAATTAACAGAAGAAATAGATAAAAAAATAAGACAAGCCATTGAAGAGTTTAAAAAAAGATAATCAATAACAACAACTAATTTAAATAAAAAAAATAATCCCATAAAGGATTATTTTTTTTATTACAATGTTAGGATATTATTATGTTGTAATGTTAGAATGTTCTTTCTGCCATTGTTTTTAAATTTTCCATATCAATGGCATTTTTTAGAGCTTCTTCCAAAGAAATTTTTGCATTTCTGACTAATTGCGCCAGACATTTATCCATACTTATCATTCCCTCAGCTTGGCTTATTTGTAAAATACTATTTAATTGTTTTAATTTTTCTTCTTTAATAAGATTTTTGACTGATAAATTAGCAAACAATATTTCATATGCTAAAATTCTTTCTTTATTTAAAGAAGGAATTAATTTTTGATTAATAATTCCGGCTAAATTATTCGCCACAATTTCCTGAATTTTTTCTTTTTCAGAAGATGGAAAGAAATTTATTATTTTTTCTATTGTTTGATACGCTTGTTCCGCTTCTAAAATAATAAAAACCAATCTGCCACCCTCAATTAATTTAAAAATTTTAGAAAAAACTTCTTTGTTTGTTATCTGAGAAATAAATATTATGTCAACATCTTCATTGCTAATTAAATCTAATCCTTGTTCAAAAGAATTAACATCTTTTTCAATTTCTCTTTGTTCAATAATACTTTGATCGTTAATAAAAATATATTCAATTGGTTTTTCCAAAGTAAAAATATTTTTTTTACCTGTTTTATTGATTGTTTCAAGAATACTAATTAAAGTGGTTGTTTTTCCTGAATCAAACGGACCACTGATAACAACCAATCCCTTTTTTAAAGACAAAAATTTTTCTATTGATTTAGGCAGACCTAAGTCTGAAAAATTTTTTATTATCGGAGAAATATATCTAAACACAGCGCCTAAAAATCCTTTTTGATAATAAATATTTATTTTAAAGCGTAATTTTTGATCAAAAGAATACGCTATAACTAATTGTCTATTTTTTTCTAATTCTTCTTTTTGCTCCAAATCTAAAAAAGAATTAATAATTCCTTTTATAAAATCAGGAGTTAAAATTTCCTGATCTTCTAAAATAATTAATTTACCTTCAATTCTTAATGCCGGAGGAGTGCCCACAGTTAAATGTAAATCAGACGCTCTTCTTTCAACAACAGTAGTTAAAAATTTATTAAAAATAATTGTTTGAGTGGTATGCATAAAAACATTTTAACATTATAACATTTTAACATCATAGCATTATTATTTTTTAATTTTTTTATCTAATGATTTTAATAAAGTCCAAAGCATAGCTCCAATTTCTTCTGCTAATTTTATCGCTTCATTATAATCTTTTTTATTTAAAAATTTTTCTTTTAGAGAAAAATGAAGTAAATATTTACTTTCTTTTAAAGAACCATATGAAATTTCTAAAAAATTAAGAAAAGAATTTTGTTTTCTTCTGGCAAATCCTTCAATATAATTTAAAATTACAGAAAGACTGGCGCGTGTTAATTGAGAAGTAATTCCATACATTTCTTCTTTAGGAAAATTTCTAGTAATTTTATAAACAAAATGCGCATATTGATCCATTTTTATTTTTAATTGTTCATAAAATTCTTTACTATTCATAAATGTTATTATGTTACAATGTTATTATGTTACAATGTTATTATGTTACAATGTCCATTACTCTTCTGTTACTGCCCAGATTTCTTCCAAAGAAGTAAATCCCAAAAGAACTTTTAAAAGTCCGTCTTGTTTTAAAGTGACAAAATTTTGTTTTTTTAATTCTTCATCAAAATTCAGCATTTCTTTTTCTGCTCTAATCATTTTTTCTCTCATTTTATTTGTAACATTTAACACTTCAGAAATAGCTATTCGACCCTGATACCCTGTATTTTTACAATAGATGCATCCTTTGGCTTTATAAGTTTTTAATGGTTTATTTAAATTCACTCTTTTAGGTATAACTTCTTTTGAAAGATTATTTAAATCAGCTAAAATTTTATTTTCTTCTTCTGAAGATAAACCAACTTGTTCTTTGCAATTTTTACAAAGACGCCGCACTAAACGTTGAGAAATAACTACATTTAAAACATTTGCCAATAAAAATGGTTTTGCTTTCATATCAATTAAGCGAGGAATCGCTCCAAGCGCGTCATTGGTGTGTAAAGTTGAAAGAACAAAATGTCCGGTTAATCCGGCATGAATGACTAATTCTGTTGTTTCATCGTCTCTAATTTCTCCAACCATAATAATATCCGGATCTTGTCGCAAAAGAGTTCTAAGTCCTGAAGCAAAAGAAAACCCTAAATTAGGTCTTATTTGGGATTGATTCACTCCTTTAATAAAATATTCAATTGGATCTTCCAAAGTAGAAATATTAATTTTTTCATTATTTAACATACATAAAAGAGCAAAAAGTGTTGTAGATTTTCCGCAGCCAGTTGGTCCGGTGATTAAAAGAATCCCGTGCGGTTTTTTAATATTATCTTCAATAATTTTTATTTTATCTTTAAAAAATCCCAAATTTTCCAAGGTTAAAATTTTATTACTTGTGTTTAAAACTCTAATAACAGCTTTTTCATTGTCCATTAAAGGCAGGATAGAAATTCTAAAGTCAATAAATTGTCCTCCCATTTTTAATCTTATTCTCCCATCCTGAGGAATTCTGGTTTCGTCAAGTTTTAAATTAGCCATAACTTTAATTCTAGAAATAACAGCTGAATGAACATTTTTAGGCAAAACAAGAGAAGTGTGCAAAATCCCGTCCATTCTATAACGAATTTTCGTTTCATCTGCTGTTGGTTCAATATGAATATCCGAAGCTAATCCTTCAACAGCGTGTTTAAAAATCACAGAAACAACTTTTGAAATTGGCGCGCCTTGATATGTTTCATCGTCAGAAAGTTTTTTTTCTTCTTTTATTACCTTAAGATCTTCTGCTGTTTCTAACGCTTCTTTTATTTCTGTAATTAAATTAGAATATTGATTTAAACAAAATTCTAAACTTTTCAAATCAGTAATATAATATTCAATTTTAAAATTATTTTCTCTGGCTAAAAATTCAATTACTTCTCGAGCTTTAAAATTATCAGGATTAATCATGGCAATTTTTATTTTTTCATTATCTTTTTCAAAAACAATCATTTCGTAATTTTTTGCCAGTTCTTCGGAAATAATTTTAAAACAATCTCTTTTAATTTTTTTTTCTAATAAATTTACAATAGGAATATTTAATAATTTACTTTTTGCTTCTATGAAATCTTTTTCTGAAATTATTTTTTCTTCCCTGATAATTTCTTCTATTGTTTGTTCTGTTTCTTGTTTTGCTTTTTGCAATTTTAAAGCCTGTTTTTCATCAATTAATTTATTTTGAAACAATAAATTTATTAAATTGTCTTGAAAATTTTGCATAAAAAGAATTGTAATTATTTAGCTTCTTTTGTTGTAAAAACTGTAAAAGGATTGATTTTTCCGACATCTATTAATTTTATTAAAGATTCATTTCCGCTTTTATCAACGGCTGTCACTATATAATAATAAGGCGCATTATCTTTTAATCCCTGATCTTGGAAAAAAACATCTTTAATATTGCTTCCGATTAACATTCCTATTTTATTTGGCGCTTCTGATTTATAAATTTGAACATAATTAAAATCTTCATCTATAGGATTAGTCCATTTAATAAGTAAACTGCCGCTTTTTTGACCAGCAATAATCTGAACATCTTTTGGAGGAAAAGGAGGAACTTTATCTACTGGCTTGCCTAGTTTTTGATCAAAATTATCCGATTCCTGATCTTCTGTATTATTTGGATTTTTAGGATCAACCCATGAAATGACCGAACGAACAGTGTAATAAAAATTTTTATTTCTTTCTACTTTTTTATCCTGATAGAATGTTGTTCTTCCGTCCAAAGTAATTAATAGTTCGCCAATCTTATTTTTTTCAATTGATCTATAAATTCGAATATTTTTAAAAACAACTTCTTTGGGATTGGTCCAGTTAATATTTAAAATTGTTCCAATGTTTGGATTCTCGACATTAATATTGGTTGGCGGAGGCGGAGATTTTGGATGTCTGGGAATTCCTTTATATTGAAAAGCCACCCTTTGATCTATGGGTTGTTCAAGCTCGCTAAACCACGAATAAAGAAACAAAGGAATTGTAGATTTTGTAGACTGATTAGAAATATTTTTTTGATCTGTTTGTTCTGTGTTTTTTTTAGTATTTATTGAAAGACATCCGGTTAAATATAAAGGAATGAAAGTCAATAAAATAAAAAAAGATATTTTTTTAAACATAAAAGTAAAATTTTGATTTTTCTGCCTACGGCAGATCTCCCGAAGGGAGATAATTTTATAAATAATTTTTAAAATTAATTTGTTTCATGCTTAAAATTGCAAATTATTCCAAATAGTATGTTCTTAAATTTATTTTTTGAGATTTGTCATTTAAGCTAAAATCAAATGAAATCACATCTATTAAACGGATATTTTTTTCTAAATTATTTAAAAATACTTTTAAAGTATAATAATCCATTCCTCCGACTTCAGCTGAAATATTAAGAGCTTTAAGGCTTTTGCCTTCAGATAAAGAAGTTTCTTTGGTGTCCGAAGCATTCATTATTCCTCCGTCAGCAATATCTAAAGAAAGTAAGGTTACTCCGCTTTTTTGAGTTATATCTTCTATTTGTTTAAAAAGTTCCGGCATGTCTTTTTTAAACGGTAAAATTGTTATTAATTTTTGCACTTCAAGTCCTTCTAATTTTTGATATTCTTTTTTAAAAATTTTCAAATCATCTAATTGTTTTTTCTTTGTTATTAATACGTTTTGTTTAAAATTTTTCAATTCTTTTATTTTTTCTTTTAATTCTAAATAAAACTGTTTAACAAATAAAAAATAACCCAATCCCAAAATTACTAATATTGTTAGAATTAGAAAAAGTTTAAAATTTTGAACAAAAATTACTGTAATTTTTTGTTGAAATTTATTCATAAAATTATTAATCAGTTTGTAGCTGGCAGCTTTTTAGCTTATAGTAAATCAGTAGGAATAGGAAAATTTGAACACATTTGCTTTACTTCTTCTTTAATGTCATCTAAAATTTTTTGTTCATCTTTACGCTCAATGGCGGTATTTATTAACGCGACAATTTTTTTTATTTCCGTTTGTTTCATTCCTCTTGTTGTAATTGCCGCTGCGCCATAACGAACGCCCGATGGATTCATTGGCGGATTTGGATCATTAGGAATGGTTGAACGAGAAACTGAAATGCCGCATTTTTCTAAAATAATTTCTGTTTCTTTGCCTGATAAATTTTTTGAAGTCATATCAATTACCATTAAATGATTGTCAGTGCCATTGGATATTATTTTATAATTTAATTTAATAAATTCTTCAGCCATTGTTTTTGCGTTAGCAATAATTTGTTTCGCGTATTGCTTAAATTCAGGAGTTAACGCTTCTTTAAAACAAACGGCTTTAGCTGCTATAATGTGTTCATGTGGTCCGCCTTGCATTCCTGGAAAAACCGCTTTATCAACTTGCTTGGCAAATTGTTCTTTGCACATAATTATTGCTCCTCTTGGTCCGCGCAAAGTTTTATGAGTAGTTGTTGAAACAACATCAAAAAATGGAATAGGGTTGCGCAGTTCTCCGGCTGCAATCAAGCCAGCTGTGTGAGCTATATCGGCAAAAGTAAAAGCGTTAATTTCATCAGCGATTTCTTTAAATTTTTTCCATTCTATTTCACGCGAATAAGCGCTATATCCAGCAACAATCATTTTTGGTTTTTTTTGCAAAGCAATTTCTCTAACTTTCTCCATGTCAATTCTGCCGCTAACTTGATCAACTTCATATTGAATAAAATTATATAGCATGCCAGAAAAATTTACTGGATGACCATGTGATAAATGTCCGCCATGATCTAATTTTAAACCCAACACTTTGTCTCCTGGTTTTAAAAACGCCATATAAACAGCCGCGTTAGCGGGAGAACCTGATAATGGCTGAACATTCACATGCTCTGCCTGAAATAATTTTTTAGCTCGCTCAATAGCAATAGTTTCCACTTCGTCAATCACTTGATTACCGCCATAATAACGATGTCCAGCATAACCTTCGCTATACTTATTTGTTAATACCGTTGCCATTGCTTCTAATACCGCTTTTGAAACATAGTTTTCCGAAGCAATTAATTCTATTTCATTGCTTTGCCGTTTTGTTTCTTTTATTATGCTATTAAAAATTTCAGAATCTTCAATAGCTATATTTTTATAATCAAACATAAAATATAATTTACATTTCCTACAAGCTACAAGCTAAAAAGCTACAAGCTATTCTAAAATGTATGCTGTAAAACTCCTGATTGAAGTTCTATGTCTATTTTAAATCCAATTCCTTCTAAATCTTTAAATTCTTTCTTTTTCTTTCGTTCTTTTGTTGATAAAAGTTCGCTTACTTCAACTTTTTTGACAAAATTTTCAGAATTTTGAAATGTTAATAATTGATTTTTTATAGCGGTAAAATCTTTTCCAACACCCTCAATGTTTATTTTTGTTATCAATTCAGTTTCTTTGTCATTATTTTTTTTAGACGAATCAAAACTACAACTTAAAGTTATGTATGTTACATCTTTTATAGTGGCACTTTCTAAAAAAGATAAAATATCCGTCCAATAAACATGAGTATCTATTAATTTTTGAGTTAATTTTATTCTAGTTTGAAGAATTTGTTCTTGTTCTTTAAAGTCGCTATAATCACTCAATTCTTTGTCTATCTTGTTGATTTGATTTTGAAAATTTTGAATTTGATTAACAATGTCTGATTTATAAAACATTAAACTTCCGTAAAATAACACAAGAACAATTATACTTCCAATTAAAACTTTCCATAAAGTTTTTATTTGTTTTGTTGGTTTAACAAAACTTCTCATTTCTTCAGGAATCAAATTAATTTCTAATCCTTTTGATTCTTTCTCAATAGTTTCTTCTTTGGTAATTTGTTGCGCTTCTGATAATTTATGTTTTATTTTTTGTTCTGGAATTTCAGGCAAAGGAGCAGAAGCTAAAATATTTGCTTTTTCCCTGAAATTTTTTTCTTTTTTTAATTTTAAAATAATATCTCGAACATTTTTATTTTGCTTTGGTTTTTTAGAAAAAAAAGATTTAATTTGATCAAAAAACCCAACAGTATTTCTATTGTTTTCAATGGGTATATTTAATTTATCCGGAGCGCTTAATTTAATTTCTTCTGGTTCTGGTTTATTTTTTCTTTTCCTTAATTCTTCTTCTTTTTTTCTTAATTCTTCCGGTAATAAATTTGGGTCCTGCATAAAAATTAGCTTGTAGCTTTTTAGCTTGTAGCTTGTAGAAATATTATAAAAGTGTAAAGCGTAAAAATAGATAAAAGTAACCTGTAACAGTAACAAGTACAATTTGTCAAAGGTAAATATTAATTTTATTAATTACGAGTTAATTAATATAAATATGAAAGTGAAGACCCCTTAAATGGTAATTTTGTAAATTTTTATTAATTGATTAAATTTTAATTGATTTAAATTTTTTAAATTTTTGATTTATATTTCCTACAAGCTAAGAAGCTACCAGCTACAAGCTGTTTTTAGATTTCTCTCATTGCTAAACCAATAGCAACTGATAAACGAGGAGCGATTTCTTCTAAAGCTGGTTTTAGTTCCAATGGATAAATTATTCGAAACCAAGGATCTCCAATATAAACTTTTTTCCCTAAAACCTTAGAAAAAAAATCAGGCAAATTGGGAAGATAAGCCGACCCCCCGGTAAGAATAATTTTTTCTATTTTTTTTAAACCCTGATGTTCATAAAGTTCAATAGTGTAACGAATTTCATTAACAACATTATCCAAAATAGTTTGTATTGTTTTAGAAGTTCCGTCTTGAGCAGCAGCATTAGATATTCCTATATCTCGTTTAAATTGTTCCGCTCTTTTAAAATCAATATTCAAACTATTTGCAATTGCCTGAGTTACAACAATCCCTCCCATATCAATACTTCGATTTAAAATTGGTATATTTTTTTCAACAACAATTACGCTTGTTATAGCCGCTCCTATATCAACAATCATTATTGGATTTAAATCATAACCGATTAAAGAACGAGTTAAGGCAAACGACGCGGTTTCTAAACTTAAAAGTTCAAAATTAATTTGTTTAAAAATATCCACAAATTTTTTAATTAAATTTTTAGGAGCAACTGTTAGAAGAATTCGCAATCCTTTTTTTGTTTTTTTTACTTTTCCTGAATCCATTTCGTTGTTTTTAGAAGAATCTTCTTTTAAAATTTTCCAATCCAAAATAACCTCTTCTAATGGCAATGGGATAAATTTTTTAGCTTCCCATTTAATTGCCGAAGGTAAATCTTTGTTGGAGATTAAAGGTAAATTTATAATTGAATTAAAAACAGAAAATGTCGGTAATCCAGTAATTACTTTTTGCGTTGATACCTGAGCTTTTTTACAAGTTTTTAAAATTAAATCAGCAATATATTTTTTTGCTTTCTCAGAATTATCATGCACTATATCAACACTTTGATCAACAAATCCATATGTAACTAATTTAGGTTTACCTTTTTCGTTTTTAAGTTCTACTATTTTAATACTACCCATTCCTATATCAATTCCTAAATAATTTTGTTCTTTAAATAAAGATTTTAACATAAATAAATTGTATCATAAACTTTAAATTTTCACAATTTTTATAGAGGATTTTATTTATTCACTAATCAATTCTTCAATTTTTATTTTTCCTTTTCTAAATAATTCCAAATTTTGTTTGTTTATAAAAAAAATTTTTTCATTTCCATTGTTATTTTTAATTAAAATACGCGCGGCGCTGTAATCAAAATCATAACTGTGCAAAACATGAGCCGTTGTTTTTAAAATTAAACTAAAAATTTCCCGAATATTTTTTGCTTGATAATCGGGAATTTCTAAAACAAAAGTAAAAATTTTATCTTTTAATCCCCATTGAATTTCTTTGGCTTCAAATTTTTCTTTTGGATTTTTGTCTTGAAACCAAAAGAAACTTTTTGAATTTTCTTTTAAATTATCTTGAAGATTGGCAAATTTAATTCGTTGGGCAATTTGAGCAGCCAAAAAATTTGGCAAGAAAATTTCTTCAATTTTAAAATTTTTTCCTTCTAAATCGCCAATCGCTTCAGAATTATTATTTAATCCTTTGAGCAATCTTTGAAAAAATTCATCTTTTGAAATATCTAACAAGCGAACTTTTGGAACATCCGGAAAGTAACCAATAAGAGAAAGTTCATTTCCGCTTTCCATGTCAGCCGCGATAATTATATAAAAATCTAATTTTTTATCAGAACTTAAAGCAACGCGATGAGTAAGAAAAATAACCCGATCAATTTTTTTTGCTATTTCTTTATTAAGTTTTTTTTCTTCAGCTTTATTGTCTTCTAATAAATTATTAACCGGAAAATAAACCCCTATGGTTTTATTGATAATT
Source organism: uncultured Gammaproteobacteria bacterium (assembly GCA_964358215.1). Taxonomy (GTDB): domain Bacteria; phylum Patescibacteriota; class Patescibacteriia; order UBA2591; family PGYQ01; genus PGYQ01. Next base: position 11,421 of record CAYHOD010000019.1, read on the forward strand.
TTAGTTTTTATATCATAATTATATTCTTTTTTTACTAATTCTATTAATTGTTTTTTTATTTCCTCGTCTTTGTCCGAAAAAGTTTTATTTAATAAATTTAATTTACAGCCAGTAAGCGCAAGAGAAAAAAATAATAAAAATAAAAAAATGATTAGCGTTTGATGTTTGGAGTTCAACATAAATCAAAATAACTTTTAATAAAAGTAACCGGTAACCAGTAACGAGTAACGAGTATAATTTGCCAAAGGCAAATTATTAATTTTTTATTACTGGTTAC
>CAYHOD010000020.1:0-11645 GCA_964358215.1 uncultured Gammaproteobacteria bacterium
CACCAACATTTTTTACAATACATTGGATAAGGTTTATCTGGTGAAATTCTAGAAACTACATTTTCTTCGCATAAATCGCATTTTCTTTTATATAAAAATCTTTCGTTACGAAAAGCGATTCTTTGTTGTTCTCTACATTCCGGACAAAAGGTTGGACTAGGAACTTTCATTTTTTCATAAAATTCAAAATCCTCTGGCTCAATTGTAAATTCCTTTTGACAATTCTGGCAAATTTTTGTTTCTTGATTCATAATTATGTCGGTTGTGAATAACAATTTAATTGACAGTTTATATTACTTTGCCATACTAAATATTGTCAAACCTCTGGAGATCCTTCGGGATGCTCCAGATTTTTTTATTCAATAAAAATAATTTCGTTTTTAAGCTTTCTTAAGTCAATGTATTTTGCTCTATCTAATAGCTCTTTTGAAATATGGCCCCTAGTTGAGACAACAATCGCCCATTTATTTCTTGCTTTTAATTCGTCAACCAAAGAAGCAAAATCACTATCACCAGACATAAGAATACAAGTATCAAAATTATTAATATTTTTTAAAGCATCTATAATTAATTCTGCATCTAAATTACCTTTTTTTATAAGTATCAGGAGCTATTTTAAATTAACTTTATTTCTTTAGTTCTTATTTGATAACCATAAAGAATCATTTTTTCAAGAAATGTTTTCTGTTTATGATCTTTACCTATTTTGCCAGTGTAAAAATATAAGCCCCTCAAATTACATTCTCTTTCTAAATATTTTTTGAGTTTTTGATAGTCTACTCGCCAGCCCAAAGTTTGTTGAGAATAAAAAATATTGGAAGCGTCTATAAAAACACAAACTCTCCCTTTAATAAACTTTTTAATCATATTACTGAATCATAAATTCTAAACACTATCAAAAAGTATTTATATTAAACCACCTCTGCTAAATAAAAACGTGTAGGTTTTCTTATAAACTAAGAAGCTATTTTTATTGCTTTTATAATTTCATTTCTTATTTCTTTTTGTAATTTAGAATTTTCTTTTAAAAATTTTTTGGCTGTTTCGCGACCAACACCTAATTTCAGCGCTTTAAAAGAATAAGAATTGCCTATTTTAGAAATTATTTTGTTTTCTACGCCTAAATCTAAAAGATCGCCGGTAACAGAAATTCCTTCATTATACATAATATCAAATTCACAAGTTTTAAAAGGAGCGGCTAATTTATTTTTTACTATTTTAGTTTTAATTCGATTACCAATAATTTTTTCCGCTTGTTTAATTTGCGTCGCTTTTCTTATTTCAATTCTAACCGAAGAATAAAATTTTAAAGCCATGCCTCCTGTTGTGGTTTCTGGATTGCCAAAAAACACTCCGATTTTCATTCTTATTTGATTAATAAAAATTACCGCGGTTTTTGTTTTGCTGACAATGGCGGTTAATTTTCTTAAAGCCTGACTCATTAATCTTGCTTGCAAGCCCATATGAGAATCTCCCATTTCTCCTTCTATTTCCGCTTTTGGCGTTAGAGCGGCGACCGAATCAATTACAACAACATCAATGCCATTGGAACGAACTAAAGTTTCAACAATTTCCAAAGCTTGTTCTCCTGTGTCTGGCTGAGAAATTAAAAGTTCATTAATATTAACCCCGATTTTTTTAGCGTAATCCGGATCAAGCGCGTGTTCTGCGTCAACAAAAGCCGCAATTCCGCCTAGTTTTTGAACCTCGGCAATTATGTGTTGAGCTAAAGTTGTTTTTCCTGAAGATTCTAGTCCAAAAATTTCTGTTACTCTGCCTCGTGGAACTCCCATTATTCCCAAAGCAATATCCAAAGAAAGACAACCAGTTGGAATTGCTTCAACTTGCATTGCCTTTGCTTCACCCAATTTCATAATTGATCCTTCGCCAAAACGTTGTTTAATTTGAGAAACCGCCTCAAACGCGGCTTTGCTTTTGTCTGACATTTTTTGTTCTTTTTGCATAAAATTAAAATAAAAAAATAAATAAAAATAATTGCAAATTTCAAATTGTAAATTTTAATCAATTAAATTAAATCTTGAATCTCAATGCCAAATGATCAAAGAACAATATAAGATGATTATTTTAAAAATTTTTTTACCGAAGTTTACTAAAATCATATCAATTTTATAAAATTTGTAAATATTTTCGCCGTGGTTTACTAAAAATTTATCGCGCTTTTCTTGGCATTTTAAAAAAAATAAATATTTTGATAAATTTTATAACAATAGCATATCATAACAATAGCATATCAATTTTTTAAAAATTGTAATTATTTTTTAAAGTATTTTTTAAGAGATAACTCTATGCAGTATACTTGAATTAGTCCGAATACATTTCGCCACCTGCGACGGCGAGGAAGTCCCCCCGCTGACAATTTCAAATTTTTCTTTGGCGGCATTAAAACTATAAGAATACTACTCCCAAATTCGTTTTTTATTAATCTCTTCCTTTTCTCGGAACGCTTTTTCCAAATCTACGTTGAAATGGTTGCAAATATCCAAAAGGTAGATAAATACGTCAGCAACTTCGTGGTCAAAATGAAACTCCTCGGAGTTTTTATCAGTTTTCATTTTTTGAGTTTTGCGCGCGGCTTTTGCCATTTCTCCGCACTCCTCAAGAAAAAGCATAAACATCTCCGAAACGGTTTCTTTATCAAAGCCGCGCTCTTTTACCAAATCCGCAACGTAGTTTTGAAAATCGCGGAGTGTTGGATTTTGTTTAAGATTAAGATTACTCATACAGTCATTTTAACAAATTTTAAGCTTTCTATCAATTTCTCAACTAAGGACTGTAATAATGTTGTTTCAGAAGCCGATAAATTTACTGGCGTAAAACTTTTCAGATTTAACTCCGCGATTTTCTCCGAGCTAATTTCGTTTATTGAAAGTTGCCGAAATGCAAATCTCTTTAAAAGTTTTTGCGCTTTTTTTAAAGGGGACTGTCCCCTATTTTTAATGTCTCAAAGCCCATATAAATAAAGGGTTTTGAGCTAAAAAATTATTTTTAGCCACTTTTTGATTAAAAAAATTTAGATTGTTTTTTCATCAATAAAAGAAGGTAGTTTTTGAGATTTATCATTTTCTTTTAATCTTTCTTCAATAAATTTTAAATAAATTCTACGCGCTTTTTCAAAATCTTCATCAATGTATTCTAAAAATTTTTTTTGATCAATTAGATTTTCATTATAGTCTTTTTTATAATAAAACAAACAACTGCTCCATTTATAATTTTCCGGTTTTTTTGTTAATTTTGCTTTAACAGCATTAAGATTTATATATGCGCCTAGTTCCCAAAAATAAGAATCTTTATTAATCGCTTTGCAAAAAAATCTTTCTTGAAAAAGATGCCCAGATCCTTTATATCTTTTACGAAAATAAATTGCATACAAAAAGTTAATTTTGTGCATAATTTTTGAAATTGGCGTTTCTTGTGTTTCAATTTGAAGATGATAATGGTTTGGCAAAAGGCTATAAGAATAAAAATAAAAAGGATACTGTTCTTTTGTTTTTTTGATAATCTTTAAAAATTTTTTAAAATCTTGCGCTTTCCTAAAAATTTTTTGTTGATTATTTCCCCTAGACACAACGTGGTAAAGTGTATTTTGAGAAATAATAATCTGTCGCGCTTTTCTTGGCATTTTAAAAAAATAAATAAAATTAATCAAAAAATGGCTAAATTTAAAAACAGGTCATTTTTTACGCTTAGTTATGCGGTTTTTTAGTGATATTTTTAGGGGACAGTCCCCTCACTTAATGCCTATTCTTAGAAAATCGCTATCAATTTTTACATTATTTAAATTGGTTATATCATCAATTTTTTTTATATCATTACTCATTGTGTCTTTTAAAATTTCCTTTTTAAAAATTTTAATAGCGTCTAAAATTAACTTACTGTCTGTAAAATAAAATATTTTTGTGCAATTTTTAAGATTGAATCCGGCATCTTTGCGAGCTGCGTTTACAATACGCACAATTTCACGTTTAATGCCTTCCAGCTTCAATTTATGCGTAATATTTGTATCAAGTTCGACTGAAATAGCTCCATTTCCTTTTTCACAAACAATATTTTTAATATTTAATTCATCTAAAATTAATAATTTGAAATCATTTTTTAATTCATAATTTTTTATCCTTAATTCTTGCAAAGGTTGCCGTACTTTAATTTTAGCCTCGTCTCTTTTTGCTAAACCAAATTCAATAATATTTCTAACTTGTTCCATTTCTTCTAAAATATTATCAAATTTATCTGGTTTTAAATTAATAATTTCCGGCCATTTTTCAAGGTGCGCTGATTTATCTTTATTTTTAAAATTATTGCCTGTTACTTTTTGCCAAATTTGTTCAGCAATAAAAGGCGTAAATGGCGCTATAACTTTTGATAATTCGATTAAAATATATTGGGTTGTCGTGAGAGCATCCTGCTTATCTTTATCGTCATCGCCTTTAAATCTGTTGCGCGATCGTCTCAAATACCAAGTTGATAGATCATTAATGAACTCGCCAATCGGTCTGGACGCTCCCGGTAAATTATATTTTTCCAAGTTTTCTGTTACCTCTTTAATTAATTGATTCAATCTTGTTAAGATCCATACATCCAGAATATTTTCTTTGTCATTTATATTTATGACAGACATTTTATTGTCTGACAACATAAATAATTCATAAAATTTAACCACATTCCAAAGGACTATCACATTCTTTCGCAACGCATCCTGAATATCTATTTCAACTAAGTTGGCGTCATCTCCAAGCATAATTGGGCTATTCATAAAATACATGCGTAGAGCGTCGCTGCCGTATTTTTCTAATGTCATGCGCGGATCTGGATAATTTCCAAACGACTTGCTCATTTTTCGACCGTCTGTTCCGGTTAAAACTCCGGTGACAATAACATTTTTAAAAGAAATAGAATTAAAAAGAGCGTTTGATAAAACATGCAGATAATAAAACCATCCTCTAAGTTGGCCGGTATATTCAATAATAAAATCTGCCGGAAACATATTTTTAAAATCTTCTTGTCTTTCAAAAGGATAATGAAATTGAGCAAAAGGCATAGCGCCAGATTCAAACCAACAATCCAATACCTCTTTAACTCTTTTCATAATGCCGTTACATTCACATTTTAAATAATGTTCATCTATATTCGGTCGATGCAAATCCTTTACTTTTTTTTTGCTTAATCTTTCAATTTCTTCAATTGATCCCAAAACTTTTATTTTATTGCAATCAGAACATTTCCAAACCGGAATTGGCGATCCCCAATAACGAGATCGAGATAAACACCAATCAGGCGCGCTTTCAATATTATTTTTAAATCTGCCTTCTTTGAAATATTTTGGCACCCAATTTATTTTTTTATTCGTTTCTATTAATCTCTTTTTAATTCTTTGCACGTCTAAATACCATGCTTTTTGAGTTTTATAAATTAAAGGGGTATTGCAACGATAACAGAAAGGATATGAGTGCGTGAAATCAGCGCTTGAAAAAATGATTCCTTGTTTTTCAAGATCAAGCAAAACATCACGGTTAGCTTTTTTAAAATAATATCCATTCCATTTTTCAGATGATTCTAAATAAATTCCATTTTCATCCATTAAATCAATTAATGGTAATTTATTTTTTTCTCCGAGTTGAAAATCATCTTCGCCAAAATTTGGCGCGATATGAACAATGCCTGTTCCGTCTTCAATTGTTACAAAATTAGCTGCATAAACTTTATAAACCTTGTCAGAATTTTTAATTTTTTCATCATTCAATTGATAAATAGGTTCATATTCTAGGCCGATTAATTCACTGCCTTTTAAATTGCTTATAATTTCATATTTAATGTTTTTTAAAATTTCGTTTAATTTTTCTTTGGCTAAAATGTAAAATTCATCAAAATTGGTTTTTTCATTTTTAATTTTAACTTTGGCATAATTAATATTATTTTCAATTGCCAAAGCCAAGTTTCCCGGCAATGTCCATGGTGTCGTAGTCCATGCCAATAAATAAGTTTTATCGTTAATGCCAATGTCTTTTTTTGTATCGCTTGAATTTTTAATTTTAAATTTAACAACAACGGATTTATCAGTTACATCGCGATAAGAACCTGCGTCCATTGTAATCTCAAATTTTGATAAAGGCGTAGCGCAACGCGGGCAATGCAAACTAGTGCGATAACCTTCATAAATAAAATTCGCATCATATAATTTTTTAAAAGACCAAATAACGCTTTCCATGAATTTTAAATTCATGGTTTTGTAAGCATTTTTTATATCAACCCATCTTCCTATTCTATTAATATACCATTCCCATTGTTCAGTGCCTTTATTAACGTACGCTCGACAAGCATCAATAAATTTATCTACTCCTAATTCCTCAATATCTCTTTTATTTTTTAACCCAAGTTGTTCTTCAACTTTATTTTCTGCTGGTAATCCGTGACAATCCCAGCCCCAAATTCGCTCCACTCTATAACCTTTCATTGTCCAATATCTTGGCACAACATCTTTGGCAATACTGGGAAGTAAAGTCGCGAAATGAGGTAAACCCGTAATAAAAGGCGGACCGTCATTAAAAACATAATTTCCTTTTGGGGCGTTTTTTGTGATAGATTTTTTAAATATTTCCGCTCGTTGCCAAAAATCCAAAACCTCTTCTTCCATTTTTACGTATGGATTTTGAGTTTCACTGTATTTATTTTTTTGATTATTTTGCATATTTTAATTTTTACTTTTTCCCACGATGTTTGGATGTGTTTGAAGGTTAAACCTCTTGTATTTCGAAAAATTTTTAATCCTTTTAACATGTTTCCAGAAACTTTGGCTGTTTGTTTAATTTCAGTAGTTTTTCCTGTGCCGCGCGGACCAAATAAGCTGGTGCTCTATTTTTAAAATAGTTCGAACGCATTTCGCCGCCTACAGCGGCAAAAATTCGCCTGCCTGAATTGTGCGGCTCGCCCCGCAAACGAGGCTCGCCACGATTTTTAACAATTTCAAATTTTCCTATAAGTTAATCGTAGCTCATTTCAGAAAATTTTTCAAATAAAAATTTTCTGATTTGACGGCAAATTCTTTTCGGACTATTTAACCAAATCATATTTAATAACTTTTGCGTTATCAAGTTTATATTCAAAAAATTGTTCCTCGATCATTTTGTGAAAAAACTTATGAATTATTTTCCCAACAAAGGCATGAGTAACTATAAGGACGTTTTTGCCATCGTATTTTTCCCACACTTTTTTGAGACCGGCAAAAACCCTATCTTCAACTTCTTTAATTGTTTCTCCGCCGGTAGGAGCGTCGTCGTAAATTCTCGTTATGTTTTTGCCCAAAGATCAGGATATTGTTCATATGTTTTTACTTTAATAATCTCTTTTGAAAATTGGCGGAGAGGCAGGGATTCGAACCCTGGATACAACTTAAAAATTGTATAACAGGTTAGCAACCTGCCGCTTTCGGCCACTCAGCCACCTCTCCATTTTTTTCATTTTACTATTTTTTTATTTTTTGTCTAATTTCATTTTTTTTAATTTTAAAAAGGGCATGTAGATTTATATTTCATACATACCCTTTTAATTTATTTTATAACAAAACGATCGATTACACACGCTCTTTTAAAATTAAGACTTTGGTAATTTTGAAAAGAGGGGTCGATACATATCATCTTGAATGTCGATATGTAATTCCTTACGATGAATTTTATCACAAAATTCAATTGATATCTTTCTAATAATTGCCAAAGGTTGTTGTTCGTTCCCTTCACCAATAACTAAAACTGCAGCCGTGGCAAGACTATCTGCAACATTGGTACGGGAAAATTTAAACTTTCTTCCGAAAATATCTGGTGTGCCACGATAATCTTTTATGCCACGGAAACCAGCATAACCGAGTGCAACGCCAGATACACCAGCGCGTAGCGGCATTGTACGGCTATCGGTAATCAAAACGCCGAGATGTTGAATATTATAATACTTTCGCAGTTTGTCGCGCAGAAAACGAGCAGTCTTGAAACTATCCTTCGGGAGAAGAATGAGCTTGCCATTCGCATTTGATTCATCAATTCCAGCAGAAGCCATAACCATTCCATCCTTTATTGTGAGCCAAGTATGTTTAGTAGGAATGGCAAGCTCGCTTTCTACGAGAATTAATTTTTCTTTTGTCTGGATATTTTCGACAACAGCCGTTCGTTTCTCCGCAAGAGCGACGATTTTTGAGGTAATGACAATTACAGATTTTTCAGATAATTTTTTGAAGTAATCTATAATAAATGTCAACAAATCGTCGCCCTCTTGAAAGACACGTGTTTTAATTGATTGGATAATCATAATTGTTAATGGTTAATTTGATAATGGAGCAAGAGCGTACCGTTCTTGTTAAGTTGCTTTACGGAAAGTAAACTCACTCGCGTAGTTTGAGTGCCACCAATAAACATTTCCTTTCCGCGTCCAAAAATGATTGGCTCAATAGTAATAAAAATCTCATCAAGAAGATTTTGCTCCAACATAAAACGATATACTGCTCCACCACCAAGAACTGCAACACTTTTGTACCCCGCAAGTAGCTTCGGAAGGCTAACATTTGCGGGATTAACGAAAACTACTGTACCACGACGAACAAAAGTTTTTGGACGACTAGAAAGAACAAAAGTATTTCGCTTTCGGAGCCGTGTAGCGACTGATTGATAAGTGTAGCGACCAACAACGACGGCGTCGATGTGCGAAAGGGATTTTTGGAAAAAATCCCAATCTTCTTTGCTCGTCCAATTCGGTGAGCATTTACTTGAAAGCGAAATACGTCCGTCTATACTTGTGACAACAAAGGCAATATAGCGCGGCTTATCTTGTAAATGATACTTATTCATATCTTGTGCTCCTCCTTGCTATTTAGCTACGTCGACTAAGTTTTCTACTAAGTCGACCAAATTATATCTTCTTTCTTCATTTTATTTCCTCCTTATTTAATAAATTTTTAATCGGACTTTGATACTAATTACTCAACCTTGATATTCAAGATCGAGTTTTATTAAAATCGAATTTTAAGAATAAAAAAACTACCCAAGCAGGGCAGTTTTCAAAATTTTGAATATTCAAAATCTACCCTCTCGGTTAGTAAGTAAAGAGAAAGCTATAAGAGAAACTAGACCAGGTTTTAATATTTTTACGTAAAAGCATAGTTTTAATTAATTAAAATTATTTACTAAATTTACTAAATTTAATTATTGCAAAAAAAATTTTTGAGTTCATAAAAATTTGAAATTATTTAATCTAATTCCACGGAAGTGAGACTTCCGTGAAAATTGCAATTTGAAATTATTTACATTCTTTATTACTGCACTTTATTACATCATCTTTTATTATCGCCATTAAACTCCCGCATTTTACTATTTTTTTTATTTTTTGTCTAATTTCATTTTTTTTAATTTTAAAAAGGGCATGTAGATTTATATTTTATACATGCCCTTCTAATCTATTAACAACCGTTATTTGTAAATATTTCAGATTAATTTTTTAGCTAATATAATCTCATAAAAAATTGGAATTTTCTCTTTGGTTTTTAGATAAGCTTTAAACTTCTTGGTTTTGAATATTTTTAATTTATGGTTTTGAACTATTTTCTTAATTTTTCTAAGAGTGTATCTATAGTTTAAGAATGTTAATAATTCGGGAATAGGATCTATTACTCCCCTTCCCATTTCTGATTTTGTCCATTTTTGAAGTCTGTGTTTTGGCAAATATTTTTCAAAAGTGAAACATAAAAATCCATGTGGTTTAAGAAAATTAACTAACAAATTTATTGTTTTATCAATATCCTGTACAAATTCTAAAACTCCTATTACCACAACTATATCAAAAGTTCGACCTGTTAACATAGGAAGTCCTGCTTCTAAATCTGCCTGATAAAGTTCAAATTCTGGAAATTTATCTTTGCAAATTCCTATCATTCTTTGCGAAATATCAATGCCACATATTTTACAACCCGCCTTAAATAATTCTTCTGAAGATTGTCCTGTGCCTATGCCAACATCTAAAACACTAAATCCAGATTTTATATAAGGCAAAATAAATTTATTAGCTTCTTGGGGTGGGGTCCATTTAAATTCACCTAATGTTGCCTCATCATATTTTGATGCTAAAATGTCGTTGTATTTTTCAATTATTTTAATTTTTTTCTTTTTATTTATAATCATTTTTTCATTTTACTATTTTTTTATTTTTCCGCCTAAAAGAAACAGTGTTAGAATGATTGTATTGACCTATCATATCTGTTTTACAAATTTGATATTTTTTAACTTCATTAATATCTATACGTTCAAAACCATCAGCAACATAGGGAATTATTTGATCTTTTTTATCATAGTTTATTCCCCATGTAAGCCATCTATTGCCACAACAATTATTATCACTTTCGCCAATAAGAATATATTCTTTAACACTTTCAAATGAACGAAAATCTTTTGTAAAATCTTCTTCTGGTGGCATCCAAGAACATATTATAATTTCAGGTTGATATTTTTTTATAGCTGCTTTATAGTCTAATTTTTCTACTGGAAAAAATGTTTTTAATCCCCATTGTTTAGAATCAGTACCTATAATTTTTACTTTTTCGGATAGTATTTTCTCAAACTTTTGTTGTAAAAAATAAGTTAAACGACCATTGCCAGCGCAAACTTCTAAAATTGTAATTGGTTTATTTGTCTTAAATTCATCTAAATTTTTAATTTGTTGAAATAAATAATCACTAAAAGCATTTATAAATTCTTCATTTAAAAATTCAAACACAGGATGTTTTTTATCAGGATCACAAAGGCGAATATATTCATTTGAAAAAAATTTTTCTGGATTTTTAAAAATAAAAGTAACATCTTTATGGGTTGGTAAATAAAAAAGATCCTTTAATTTTTTACACAATTCTCTAACCATTAATTCTTGTTCTGGATTATTATTAAGGGGATATTCTAAATTTTTTTTCATAATTTAAATTATTGCAAAAAAAATTTTTGAGTTCATAAAAATTTGAAATTATTTAATCTAATTTCACGGAAGTGAGATTCAGAGGTGAACCCCTAAAGTTGGACACATTTTTACCCTTTAGAATTTCAAAACAGTGTGGATAAATTCATCAGGACTTCGACCTTTAAGTGTTGAATGAATTCGTTTTTGATTCCAATCCTTAACACAATTAGCAATAATTTTTTTTAATTCTGACATATTTTGAGCTTCTTGGATAAGATAAAGATATTCTTGTTTAAAATGTCCGTTGCAGGTTTCCATGTATGGATTATCTTTAAATCCCCTTTGAGTAAAACTTGGTTTCATATTATTACCAATAATTGCGCCAACGTATTCATAGCTAGTAAATGCCGCTCCTTGATCTTGATGAACAATTACTTTGCTAATGTTAATTTTTTTAATTCCTTTCAAATAGCGAATAACTTTCTTAAATGCTTTTAAAGCGCTTTCAGTATTATTAGAGCAAGAAATATTCCAACCAATAATTTTTTTTGTAACTTGATCAGTGAAAAGAATAAGCCAAAAAATTTCTGTGCCAACAATAATTCTTGTAAAATCAGTTAAAATAATCTGGAAGGGCTGTGGATTTTTAATTTTAGCGGCTGATATTGGTATGAAAGTGAAGCACCCCCTATTTCAATTTATTTATA
>CAYHOD010000021.1:0-11278 GCA_964358215.1 uncultured Gammaproteobacteria bacterium
TTTTAATTTTGTAATTTTTCTGCCTACGGCAGATCTCCCGAAGGGAGATAATTTTATAAATAATTTTTAATATCTTAATTTTTAATTTCATTACAAGTTTTGGAAATTTTTGCAAAAATAAGCGTTAATTCGTGAGCTTCTTTCCAAAAAATTCTGCATTGTTCTTTTTTGTCTATAATAACTACGGCCATCATTCTTAACCAATGCTTTGTTTCATTTGCTTCTTTTTGACATATTCTAATTTTATTTTTAAAATCTCTTCTTGAACTCGCTTGATTAGCTTCCATATAATTCGCTCCAATACTAGTAGACGATCTAATTAATTGTTTAATAAGCGGTTTGGCTAATTCATTTTGAGAAATAATTTTTAAAAATTTTATTATATTTTCTCCAAACTTAGCGCACCTCTCCTCTAAATCATAATTCATTGTTTAAAAATTAAAAATTTAAGCATTATTTAAAAATTATAAAATTAAAAATTCGCGTAAAATTTGTTTTACAAATTTTGCTTATTTTATTTTCTACCAGCTGATTAAAATTTAAATTTTTATTTTTCATTTTACCACATTTTATATCTATTTTAAACAATTTTATCCACACAAATTAAAACTGCGTAGTGACATTATACATCGGCATAATAATTGAAGCAACCATTACTCCCACTGCGCCGCCTAATAATAAAATTACCAATGGTTCAATTAAAGCGGTTAAATTGCTCACCATATTATCTATTTCTCTTGAATAAAATTCAGCTATTTTATTTAGAACACTGTCTAATTTTCCTGTTTTTTCTCCGATGTCCATCATTTGAGTTACCAAAGAAGGAATAACATCGCTTTGTTCAAAGGCCGTGATAATTGGACGGCCATCTTCTATTTCTTTTAATGTCGTTAAAATTAAATTTTTATAAATAACATTTCCAACTAAATCGGCAATTATTTTTAATCCCTGATTAAGAGGAATTCCGCCGACAATTAAAGACGCTAATCCTTGAGAAAAACGGACTAAATAAATTTTCTGGCTTAATTTTCCAAAAACAGGTAATTTTAATTTTAAAAAATCCCAGTTTTTTCTTCCTCCCAAAGTTTTAATATAATTTCTTATTCCAAAAATAATTCCAAATATTGCAATTCCAAAAAGCCACCAATAATTTTTTAAAGCATTGCTTGTAAAAATTAAAATTTGAGTTGGCAAAGGAAGTTTTGCTCCGGATTGAATAATAACTTCGGTTAATTTTGGAACAACAAAAATCATCATTATTGTTCCAACAGCCACCAATCCTAATACAATAAAAACCGGGTAAATCATCGCGCCTTTTATTTTGCTAATTAAATCATAATTTTTTTCTTCTTGATCGGCTAAATAATTTAAAGCTTGATCCAATTGTCCGGAAGTTTCTCCAGACCTGATCATATTTACAAAAAAATTAGAAAATATATCTGGATATTTTGCTAAGGCTTGTGAAAATTTTTCTCCTCCATTAACATCTTCTGTAATGCCGGAAAGAATTGTCTTAAAAGCCGGATTAGGAGTTTGTTTAGCTAAAATTCTTAAAGCCTGAACAATTGGCAAACCAACCGTAGCCATTACGGCTAATTGTCTGGAAAAAATAACAATGTCTTTGGATTTTACTTTGTTTAAGAAAGGAATGTTTAAATTTTCTCCAAAGGAAATTTTTTTTTCTTTTTCTTTTAAAGATAAAATAATTAAATTATTTTCAGTTAAAATAGCGCTCGCCATTTCTTCATTTGGCGCTTCTATTATTCCTTCTTTAAATTCTTCTTGCAAAGTTTTAGCTCGATATTGAAAAATCATAGGATAAGCAGAAATTTTCTGAAAGAAAATTTCTGTAATTTTTATTTTAATAATCTTTTAATTTTGCCATGCCCTTGTGTTCTCTGATTTTTTCAAGAACTTTTGCTTCAATTTGTCTAATTCTTTCTCTGGTTACTCCAAATTCATAACCAACTTCTTCTAAAGTATGAGAACCATCTTCTGTTAATCCAAATCTCATTTCTAAAATTGTTTGTTCTCTGGGAGTTAATTCAATTAAAATTTCTTTTATATATTCTTTAAGTAATTTCATGGCAGCCGCTCTGTCCGGGGATATTGTTTTAATATCTTCAAGAAAATCTTCCAAAGTGCTGTCGCTATCATCATCGCCTATTGAAGTTTCTAAAGAAATAGTGTCCTGAGAAATTTTAATAATATGAAAAACTCTATCTATTTTTTCTTCCATTTCCGCGGCAATTTCTTCTGGCAATGGTTCTCGTCCTAAATCTTGAATTAAACTACGTTCAATTTGGTGAAACTTATTGATAGTTTCCACCATGTGCACAGGAAGACGAATAGTTCTTGATTGATCGGCCAAAGCTCTGGTTATGGCTTGTCTAATCCACCACGTGGCGTAAGTAGAAAATTTATAACCTTTTCGATAATCAAATTTTTCTACGGCTTTAAACAAACCAATATTGCCCTCTTGAATTAAATCTAAAAGAGATAAATTGCGGCCAATAAATTTTTTAGCAATACTTACAACCAATCTTAAATTAGATTCAACTAATTTTTTTTGAGCCGATTGATCTCCCCTTTCTAATTGTTTGGCTAAATGAACTTCTTCCTCTGAAGTTAAAAGAGGTGTTTTACTTATTTCTTTTAAATACATTTGAATAGAATCAAATGAAATAGATTCTAACGCGGATAGTTTTTGTGAAGTTTTTTTATTTTCTTTTATTTTATCTTTTTCCAAAACTTGAGACAAAAAACCTTCTTGCCCTTTAATTATTTGAATAGCGTTTTCTTCTAATTTTAACAAAAAATTTTCATATTCGGGTATGTAATTTTCTAAATTTGGAAAAGCGTATAAAATTTCATTTTCCGTTAAAAATCCTCTCATTCTTCCTTTTTCTATTATTTTTTTTTCTTCCTCTATTGGCCAAAAAATCGGTTTTTTTTTATTATTTTGTTCTTTTATTTTTATATTTTCTTGTTTCTTTGTTTTCTTGTTTCTTTGTTTCTTTGTTTCTTTGTTTCTTTGTTTCTTTGTTTCTTTGTTTCTTTGTTTTTTTTGTTAAGTTTAATGAAGCGCATAATATTTATTTAAAATAATGTTTGGAGGTCGGACCTCCAAACATTATTTTATTTTAATTGTGTGATTATTTCTTTAAATTTTTTTTCTAAATAATTAATTTTGTTCAAATCTTTTTTTTCTTCCGCTTTTTTAAATTCTTGCTCAACAACTTTTAATTTTTGAATAAGAATATTTTTTTTTAAAAAATTAATATTTTTTTGAATTTCAGATTCAATTGAAAAATCAAAATTTGAAAAATCTTTTTCAATTGTAAAAATTAAAGTATTAAAATAATTCGCCATTTCTTCTGGAATATCTTTGGTCCATTGATTTACATTAAAATTTTCTTTATTATTATAATCTCTAATAAAATTACTTGCAAGTTCTTTGAGTTTTTTATTTTGTAATATGTCCAGAGAAAATTCCAAAATAAGTTTTTCTAATTTTTCATAAAATTTAAAGATCATTCCCATAATTCTTTCTTCTATTAATAAATCTTGTTCATTGGTTAATAAATTATTTTCTTCTTTTGATTTTATGTTTAAATTGGGATTAGTATTTTTTTTGTTAATTATAGAATCTCTTAAAATTTGTTCATCAACATTTAACAGTTCTCCTAATTTTTGCAGCCAATGAGCCTGTTCAATTTTATTGATTAATTTTGCGATAATTGGGAGTAAAATTTTAGCCGCGTTTTTTTTATTTTCAACTTTTAACAAATCTAAATTTAAAAAAACAGAATCAAAATAATATTCCATAATTGATTGAGAATTTTCAATCGCTTTTTTCCAAATATTCGCGTCTTTTTTTATACATTCATCAGGATCTTTGCCTTCCGGCAGTTTAATAATTTTAATGTTCATTTCTTGCTGCCAAGCAATATCAATCCCGCGTTTTGTCGCTTCTTTTCCGGCTAAATCTAAATCAAAACATAAAGCCAGATTAGAGGTATATCTTTTTAAAAGTTTAATTTGTTCTAAAGTTAAGGCTGTTCCGGAACAAGCGATTACGTTTTTAATTTCAGCCTGATGAGAAGTAATAACATCAACATTTCCTTCAACAAGAATAGCTAAATTTTTTTTTCTGATGTCTTGTTTTGCTTTATCTAAACCATAAAGAACTTGACTCTTATTATAAATTAAAGTTTGCGACGTGTTAATGTATTTAGCTTCATCTTTTTTATCATTTAAAATTCTTCCGCTAAATCCAATAACGTTTCCATGAACATCGCAAATTGGAAACATTAATCTGTTTCTAAAACGATCATAACAATTTAATTGTCGTTTATTAACTTGCGATTTATTAGACAATGTTCTTTGAATGGCCATTCCACTTTCAATAATTTCATTTTCTGTAAATCCCTTTTTTAATAAAAAATTTGTTAAATTATCCCATGAATCCGGAGCAAAGCCTAATTGAAAATCTTTGGCTGTTTGAATAGAAATTTTTCGTTTTGTAAAATATTCCCGGGCTACTTTTCCTTGTTGCAATTTTATTAAAATTTGATGATAAAAATTTGTCGCTAATTGGCAAATGTCTAATAATTTTTCACGTTGATTTGTTAGTGTTGAATCTTGTTTTTTTAAAATTACATTGGCTTTTTTAGCTAAAATTCTTAAAGCGTCAACAAATTCTATTCCTTCCATTTTCATAACAAAAGAAAAAATATCTCCTCCTTCTGAACATCCAAAACATCGCCAAATTTGTTTTTCTCGAGAAACTGTAAAAGATGGAGTTTTTTCGTTATGGAAAGGGCAAAGAGTTTTCCAATTAGCGCCTGCTTGTTTTAATTGAGGTAAATATTCTTGAATAACTTCAATAATATCTAATCGTGATTTAATTTCGTCAGTAATGTTATCCATAAATAGTTGACTTAAATAATAAAAAATGTAAAATGTAAATACAAAAAGTAACTCGTAACTCGTAATAAAATTAAAATGTAAAAATAATAATCAAAATAAATAAAAGTAACTCGTAACTCGTAATCAGTAATTAAATTAATAATTTGCCTTTGGCAAATTATAGTTACTAGTTACGGATTACAGATTACTCTTAGTTAATTGTCATTTTAATTTTGATTTTTTACATTAATTTTTAAATTCAAAATTTATTTATTTTATAATATTTATTTTATGCCTATAAAAAAAGCGGCTATTAAAGCCTTAAGACAAAGCAAAAAAAGAGAAAAAAGAAATCAAAATGTTAAAAAAAATCTTAAAGATTTAATTAAAAAAACGCAAAAAAATATTTTTGATAAAAAAGAAGAGGCAAAAGAAATGATTCACATGGTTCAAAAAGCTTTAGATAAAGCTGTTCAAAAAAAAATTATTAAAAAAAATACTGCCTCTAGAAAAAAATCGCGATTAATGAAAAAATTTAATATTTTGTCTAAAAATAAAAAATAGACTTAGTTTTTTAAACACTAAATTTAAAATGAACCACATCGCCATCTTGAACAATATATTCTTTTCCTTCTAAACGCATTAATCCTTTTTCTTTAGCCTTGACTTCATCGCCGACTTTAATAAAATTTTGCCAATCAATTACTTCCGCTTTAATAAATCCTTTTTGAAAATCAGTGTGAATTTTACCCGCGGCTTCTGGCGCTTTTGCTCCTTTTATAATTGTCCAAGCGCGAGTTTCTTGAGGACCTGAAGTAAAAAAAGTAATCAAATTAAGTATTTTATAACTGGCTTTGATAAGTTGATCTAAGCCAGTATTTTTTATTTTTAATTCTTTTATATATTCCTGCGCTTCTTGTTCTGATAAATCCGCTAATTCAGCCTCTAATTTTGCGCAAATTTTTAATTTATCTTTTTCATCAGAAACATTTAGTAAATATTTTTCATCAACATTAAAAACATAAAGCATTGGTTTTAATGTCAGCAAATTTAATTCTTTAATTAAATTTTTTTCTTCCTCTGATAATTCAACTAACTGAGCTAATTTTTCATGTTCAAAATTATTTTTAATTTTTTCTAAAATCTCGGTTGTTTTTGTTAAAATTTTATCCAAATTATTTTTATTTTGTTTTTTTATAGTTTCTATTTTTTTTTCTACAATATTTAAATCAGCTAAAATTAATTCCAAATTAATAATTTCAATATCAGTTTGTGGTTCAGATTCTTTAAAATTTTTTATTACATGAGCAATTGCGTCTACTTCTTTAATATGGGAAAGAAATTTATTTCCAAGTCCTTCGCCCTTTGAAGCTCCTTTGACTAATCCGGCAATATCAATAAATTCAATGGCCGTAGGAATAATTTTAGCTGAATGTGAAATTTTTGCTAATTTTTCTAAACGTTCATCAGGAACTTCAACAGTTCCAATATTAGGATCAATTGTGCAAAAAGGATAATCAGCGATATTTACTTGTTTTTTAGTTAAAGCCTTAAACAAAGTTGATTTTCCAACATTTGGCAGGCCAACAATTCCAACTTTTAACATAAAAACATTTTAACATTTTAACATTTTAACATTTTAACATTTTTTCATCTTGTTTTTTTGCAAGAAAAATAATTTTTTTGTATAAATTTTGCGCGTTTTGCAAAAAATTATTACTTGTAAATTTTGCATCATTGGCCATCTGAATTACTTTTAATAATTTTTCAGCTCCCTTTTTAATCATTCCTGGACTCCAATGAATATTATAATTAGCCCACCAATATTGACAGCTAAATAAAGCTTGATCCAATTCTTTTCTAATACTCTCGTATTTTAAATTATGAGAGTATTTTTGTTTTAATTTAAAAACAATTTTAATTGCTAAGTTTGAAAGTTTCCATTGTAATTGATGAATTGCATTGTTAGGATTATTCCATAAAGCAAAAGGAATTCCTTTTTTTAATTCTGATTTTTTTGAAGCCCAGCTGCATTCTTGCGGTTCAATAATGTTAAATTGCGATGATAAAAAACGATTAAAATATTCAGAATAAGTTATTGTTTGTAATTTTTTTGAATCTAAAATTTCTTGCCAAATCTCAGCCATTTTTAACTGATGATGTCCTAAATTTTCTCCGTCCAAAGCGGTAATTAAAGTATTATTTTTTAAATTTGTTTTTTTTAAAATTTCAAAAAAATCATTGGAATTTTTTATTTCGCCGGTAAAAAATAGATTGCTTATTTCTCTATTTCTAAAAAAAACATAAAAATCATTTAATCCTTTTATTTGATAAAAATTATTTTTATTTTGAATATTTTTTTTAGGAATCGCTATTTCGTCCAAAACAATCCATTGATACTTCAATTTTTTTAAAATTTTAGCTACTTTAAAACTATAAGCCATTTCAGGAATAAAAAAACCCTTTGGTTGATAAATTTTTCCAAAATATTTTTTATTAGTTTGATAATTTAATTCTATTTGACGAATAATTTCTTGTTCTGGAACAAGCGGAAGAATAAGATGAAATTTAGCGCTGCCAACTAATTCAATTTGTTTTTTTTCAGCTAATTTTTTAATATCATTAATGATATTTTTAAATCCATGCTTATCAAATTGTTCGGTTAAAGAGCCGTTAATATTTAAAGTAATTTTTTCTTTTGGATGTTTTTTTAAAATATTTAAAATTTTAGAATAACTTTGCTCGGTTATTTTTTTAATTATTTCTTTTTTTTGTTCAGGGGGTTGATAAATATGCAATAAATTTAGCCAAAACATAAAATTAGCTTGTAGCTGGTAGCT
This sequence comes from uncultured Gammaproteobacteria bacterium, assembly GCA_964358215.1. Lineage (GTDB taxonomy): Bacteria > Patescibacteriota > Patescibacteriia > UBA2591 > PGYQ01 > PGYQ01. Next base: position 7,752 of record CAYHOD010000021.1, read on the forward strand.
TCTTAGCTTGTAGGAATAATGAAAATAAAATTTGCAATTTGAAATTTTTTTATTCTATGCACGTTATTGTATCTTTTGTTGCTGCGCAATTTTTTCCAATTCCAAGATCTTGATTAATTTTTTCCAAAACAAAAGATAATTGATAATCATTTCCAGAATCAACAGAAGCGTAAGTGTATTGATTATTTTGCGGAGGAGTTGGGGCAGACGGTATCAATTTAACATAAATAGGTTCTGTGTCACACGACACACCAAATCCGTTTCCATTTAAACAAAAATAATTTCCTGTTCCCAAGATGATAGTTGTTGTTGTAATAGGAAAAAGTTCTTTATCGTTAAAATATATATTTAGAGCAGTTTGAATTTGTTTGGCGTCGGCAATTCTTTTTGCGTCTCTAGCTTTTTCTTTAGCGCCGGAATAAACAACCGTTGCGATTGTAGAAAGCAAACTAATAATTGCGATAACAATTAATAATTCAATTAACCCAAAACCTTTTTTGTTTTTAAATATTTTTTTAAATATTTTTTTAAAAAAGATTTTTTTATCCATATTAAAGTATATTATTGAATAATAATTGACCTGTCAACTTTAAATTATGAAAAAAAATTTAAAAAATCTTTACAATAGTGTAATATAATAATGTCTAAATGATTGCATGATTATTTTCCTATACAATAATATTTTATGTTTCTTATTATTAATCCAGCAGAAAAAAATAAAGCGACTATAATAATTTTTGAAATTAAAAATTCTTTATTTTATTTAATTTCTAAATATTGTTTTAAAAAAAATTATTATCAAAAAGAAAAATTATTATCAGTCATTGATAAATTATTTAGAAAAAACAAAAGAAAACTACAAAATTTAAAAGGTTTAACAGTGATAACTGGTCCGGGTCCTTTTACCGCTTTGCGAGTTGGAATAACCATTGCCAACACAATGGCTTTTGCTTTGAAAATTCCTATTGCTGGAATAAAATTAGATGAATTTAAAAACACAAAAGAGTTAATTGAATTAAGCTATGAAAGACTTAAAAAAACAAAATTGCAAAAAATAATTGTTCCGTTTTATGACAAGGAACCCAATATTACAATGATGAAACCTATTTCTTAAATATGCATTTTTTCATACAATACAAATACAATAATTTTATTTTTAATTTAATTAAATCTATTAAAAATTTAATACTATCTTTGATTAAATTAACCTTACTCTTTCTTTGATCATATTTGTTTTCTTCCCAAATAACGGGTATTTCTTTTATTTTGTAACCAAAATGGTTAGCAAAAATAATTAATTCAGTGTCAAAAAACCATTTATTATTTTTAGTGTAAGAGGCGATTTTTTTAAAAACATTGGTTTTAATCGCTTTAAATCCGCATTGTAAATCAGAAAAATTATGATTCAAAATTATTTTTGATAAAAAATTATATGTCTGCGAACTTAATTCCCTTAAAAAAGATCTTTTAATTTTAGAATCTGGCAATAATCTAGAGCCGATTATTAAGTCATAATTTTCTTTAATAATTGGATTAACTAAATCGGAAATATTATCTAATGAAACCGCCAAATCAATATCCATATAAACAACAATATCAGCATTGCTTTTTTGTAAATAGAATTTCAAAGCGCGTCCCTTGCCTGATTGTTTAATATTTTCTAATTTTATTTTTTTGAAATATTTATTAGACAATTCTTGTCCTATTTTTTCACAATTATCTTTTGAGCCATTATTAATTATTACAATTTGCCAGTCAAAATTAAAATTTTGGTTATTGCAATAATCCAACAATTTCAAAGTATTGCTTTTTAAAATCTTTTCTTCATTATAAACTGGCAAACAAAATTCTATAAGCATAAATTTTATTAATTAATTTTGTAAACCAAACAATTACCCTCTTGAAAAATAAATTTATAATTATCCAAAATATAATTATCAACTAAATTATTTTTATTGTGCTTAAATTTAGCGACTATTTGATAGTTTAAAACAGCGCAGGATGGTTGATATTTTTCAAGCGCTTTTTTTGCTTCTAAAAATTGTTTTTTTGTTTGTTGATTGGTTATTAAAAAAGAATTTTGTGTAGGATTTAATTTTTTTGTTTCAAAATAAATGCCAGGAATAAACGGACCGACATATATATATTTTCCCGGACAATTTTCTTTTACATAGGAAATAATTTTATTTTTTTGAATTGAAGAAAATAATAAAGGATAATAATTTAAAATTAATATTGAGGGAAAAATAATTATTAAAATGGACACCAAGATTATTAAACGAAAATAACTTTTTGTTAATAAATTAAAAAATTTTATTTTTTCCCAAGACGCTGGCAAAAGAGAATGAAGAGGAAATAAAATTAAAGAAATATGATAAAAATCCGCTCTAAGCGTTGCAGATATTAGTAAAAAAAATTGCGCATAAATTAACAGCCAAATTTTTTTATTTTTTTCTTTTCTTAAAAGCCAAATTATTAATAATAAAACAAATAAGAAAAATACAAACAAATAAAGCGATATACTACAAGTTTCCGTGTAATTAAATAAAGGAAAAATAATTAAGTCTTCATATAAAATTTTTAAAGGCCATTTTAATAAAAATAAAAGAGGTAAAAAAGAAAAAATGAAAAAATAAAAATTTAATTTTAATAATTTATATTTTTTTTCTTTAAAAAATAAAATTAATAAAAAAGAAAAAAGGATAAATAATAAAATAATTCCTTTTTGTTGCAAAAATAAAATTGACAATCCTGTTAACAAACCGCTAATTATAAAATTTTTGTCAGAATAATTAGAAAGTCCTTTAACAAAAAAATAGATTGCCCAAATAATGAAAACTATGTTAAACGTATTATAATTGATAATCGGCCAATAAATGGAAGAAATAATAAAAATAAGAGGAGGAAAATAATTCAATCTATTTTTAGATATTTCTTGACTGATTTTATATATTCCAATTGAACTTAAAAAAACAATAACAACGGAAAAAAATTTAGCAATAAAATAAGAAACGCCAAAAATTTTCCAAAGCCAAAAAATTAAATAAAAACTTCCTGGCGGAACAAATTCAAAAAAATCAACATATAATTGCCTATTATTCATCAAATTCCAAGCTCCATTTAAAATAACTCCTTCATCGCTATTAAGGGGATGATTGGCATGAAAAAATACTAAAATAAAAAATAAACCAATCCACCATAAATTTTCTATTTTGAATATTTTATTTTTAAAATAAATTTTGGACATTTAAAAAAATAAAGAAAAAAGAAAAGATAAATCTTTAATTTTAAGTCTAAATAAAGTAAGAAAAAAGTTAATTATTTTTTTAAAAGATAATTTTGATTTTTCCTTTTGGCGATCTAAAAAGATAATAGGAATTTCTTTAATTTTAAAATTTTTTCTTTCGCAAAGATAAATTATTTCTTCTTGAAAAGAATATTTATCGCTTTTTATTTTTTATTTAATTGGTTCAATTTTATTTTTAATTTAATTAAATCTATTAAAAATTTAATACTATCTTTGATTA
>CAYHOD010000022.1:0-10634 GCA_964358215.1 uncultured Gammaproteobacteria bacterium
TTGGCGCAAATTTATGAATTTCATTAACCCAGTTTGAAATTAAAGAAGCGGGAATTATTAAAAGGTTTGCCGCTAAATTTTTTTTGTTTGTTTTAAGAATATTTAAAAAAGCTAATAGTTGTATTGTTTTTCCCAGTCCCATATCATCTGCCAAACACGCGCCAAATTGCAAAGAATGCAAGAAATAAAGCCAGTTCAATCCTTTTTGCTGATATGGCCGAAGTTTTGCCAAAAAATTTTTTGATAAATTTACTGAATCTATCAGTTCTGGCTTGCGAAGTTTTTCAACAACAGATTCAAGCCATTTCCCATTAGAAATATTTAATATATCATCATCGGCAATGTTAAGATCTTTTTGCAAATTAAGCTGCAAACGTATAGCGTCTTCCAGGCTTATTCCTTTTTGCTTCATTAATTGCTGCGCTTTTTTATAAGCTTCAAGCGTTTTTTTAAGTTTTTCAGGATCAACTTCTACCCATTTCCCTTTAATAAACGCCAACCCCTCTGATTCACTTAACATTTTTTTTATTTCATTTTCAGACAACTCGTTATTATCAAACAAAAGATTTATTTTAAAATCAAGAATGGAATCTTTGTTAAAAAACGATGGCGAGTCATTGCCAATATTTATATCAAGTTTTAAAACATTTGTTTTATTTTTCCACCAATTAGGAATTCTGCAAAGAATGCCATATTTTTCATAAATAGGAATTTCTTTTAAAATATCATACGCATCTTTGACTGATAACGCTATCGGATGGAATATTTCTCCGTTTTCAATAAGTCCGGTAATAACCTTGCTTTCTCTAGCGGCTAAATAAACAGTAGATAAAAGTTTTAATAATTTTTCGCTATTTTTGCCATATTCTATTAACGCGTGTTTTAATGGAAGATGTTTTGATTTTCCAAAATCGTTTAAACTTGTGGAATATGTTGCTAAAAAAGCAAAAGGGAAATCCTCTTTCTTGCTTTCAACTAAATGAAAATAAACCCGTCCAGCAAGATGAATATCAGGATTAAAAGTTTTTATTAATTCATCAACAGAACCTTTATAATCTTTTATTTTATTTCTAAATGTTGCGTTTAATTTTGACCAGATATTTTCAAAAAAAATTGAATCCATGTATTCCGCGCCAACCATAAATGGAATTTGAGACAAAAAATCGTCAATCTCGTCAGCTGTTAAAATCAAATTTATTTTTTCGCGCAAAATTTCAAGGTCAGGCGTTTGCGCAACTTTTTTCGCGTATAATTTTGCTATTTTTCTAAAAATATCTAAACTCGCTGACAATAAAATACTTTGATTACAAAAACCTAAAAACAAAAAAAATGAATAAAAATCTTCTTCATATTTTTTATATAATTCATTTTGCAATAATTCCTGATCTTTATTTATTGCATCCGCTGTTTCTTGCCATTCTAATTGTATGCTGTGGTCTGACAAACAAACAGCAATTAATTCTTTATAATACATAGCAAAGAAAAGTAATTTTTGTTTTTATCTTCATTAATGAATTTGCCATAAATTTATAAAAATCAATCTTAATAAAATTTTAACGAAATTTTAAATCAATAAATTTTGAACTATACAGAAGTCTTAAAATTATTAAAAAATGTCATTTTGTTTTTAAAAGAACTTTATCTAAAAAAAATAAGGTGGTCCCGTTTGTCAAGACAGATTTTTTTTCAATTTGAGATACCCTTGGCATGACAATTAAATTAAAATTAATAAAATTGAAAAATAATTATTCTTGATAAATTGAACAAAAATATTTTGCATAGCAACGATGTTTATATCAACTTTTTCTTTTTCGCGCGTTAGAACACATTCTACGACTTCGTTTTTTTTCTTAATTAAGAGAAACTAAATTATTATGTGTCAAAAATTGATAATTTTTTTTTCAATCAATCGAGTTCTGCGTCTCGTTGGCCTATAATTTTGTATAAATTGTCAGTTTGTCTTTGTTGTTCTATTGCTTTGAGTTTTTCTTTTTGTTTGTTATCTTTAAATAATTCAACAAAATTGTCTTTTGCATACTTTGTCCAATTTCTGATTTGTGTAGGATGTACTTGATAAGCGCTGCTGATTTGAGCGATTGTTTTGTCCCCTTGAATAGCAGCTAATGCCACTTGGGCTTTTTCAAAAGGAGCAAATGTTTTTAGTTGTTTCATAGATTTTCATTATACCATTTGCATCTCATTTTGGAAAAATATCTGTCTAGTTTTATGGGACCATTATAGTTATAATGTTTTAAGTTTGCCCTCTGTATTGAAGAGCTTCGGCAATGTGATTTTTTTGAATACTTTCTAATTCAGCTAAATCAGCAATTGTTCGAGCTATTTTAAAAATTCTATAAAAACTTCTCGTTGATAAATGCATGCGATCAATGGCTAATCTTAGAAGTTCTAAACTTTCTTCATCAACTTTGCAAAATTCTTTTATTTCCTTGTTTTTCATTTCTGAATTAGTGATCATTTTATGTTTTTTAAAACGTTTTAACTGAATTGCGCGCGCTTTTTGAACCCTTTTTCTAATTTCTTCCGAAGATTCTGCCACTTTTTCCGAAGTTAATTCTTTAAATTCCACTTGCGGAACTTCTAAATGTAAATCAATTCTATCTAAAAATGGACCTGAAACTCTTTTTTGATAACGATCTATTTGAATTGAACTACAAGTACAATTTTTTTTAGGATCGTTAAGATAACCACAAGGACATGGATTTTGACTAGCGATTAAAATAAAATTTGAAGGAAAAGTTAAAGTTCCTTGAGCTCGAGAAATTGTCACAATTCCATCTTCAACTGGCTGTCTCAATGATTCTAAAACGCTTCTAGGAAATTCTGGGAGTTCGTCTAAAAATAAAATTCCTCGATGAGCTAAACTAATTTCTCCTGGTTTTGGAAATTGTCCTCCGCCAACCAAAGCAGCCACTGAAGAAGAATGATGAGGATTTCTAAACGGTCTTTTAAAGATTAAAGGTTGATTTGATGGTAAAAGTCCAATAATGCTATAAATTTTGGTTGTTTCTAGTGCTTCGTCAGGGGTTAATAAAGGTAAAATAGATGGGATTGCCATTGCTAATAAAGTTTTTCCGCTGCCAGGAGGACCTTTCATTAAAACATTGTGTCCGCCAGCCGCGGCAATTTCTAAAGCTCTTTTGATAAATTCTTGCCCTTTAATATAAGCCATGTCTACATCGTATTCTATTTTTTCTATAGAAAAATCTTTAATGCCTTTTGAATAAAAAGGAATAATTTCTTCTTCTTTTGTTAAATGTCTAATGAGTTGATTAAAATTTTCAATTGGAAAAATTTTTAATCCTTTAACTAAATTAGCTTCTTTGATATTAACTTTTGGAATGTATAAATTTTTTATTCCTTGCTGTTTAGCAAAAATTACCATTGGCAAAATTCCATTGGTATGGCGAAGTCTTCCGTCTAAAGCAAGTTCTCCGATAAAAAGACTGTCTTGTATTTCAAATTTAATTTGACTTGAAGCTAAAAAAATTCCCACGGCAATGGGAAGATCATAGGCTGGCCCTTCTTTTTTAATATCGGCTGGAGCTAAATTAATGGTTAAACGACCTCGAGGAAAATCCAATCCGCTGTTTTTAATTGCCGATCTCACTCTTTCTTTAGATTCTTTAACCGCAGCATCGGGCAATCCAACAGTTGTTACATTTGGCATCCCGCCCAAAATATCAACTTCAACTTCAACTGGCGCGCAATCTAATCCAATAATAGCCACTGAATTAACTTTGGCAAACATAAAATAAGAATCAAATTAAGAATTAAGGAAAATGTAAAAATTAAATCAAAATCAAAAATCCAAATATCAAATATCAAAATAAATCTCAAATCTCAATATCAAATATCAAAAAAATAATTTTCAATTTTGGGATTTGGGATTTGAAATTTTATTTGCCTGCCCTGTTAAATTTCTGAAAGAAATTTATTTGGGGTCATTTGGATTTTTCTGCCTTCGGCAGATCCCTGCCTGCCGTAGGCAGAGATTTTTTACATTTTAAATTATTATCATTTGAGTTTTGAGTTTTTGTAATTTATTTTTCCTACAAGCTAATAAGCTACAAGCTAACAAACTACCCTCACGCTCTTTCCCATCGTAGAACATAAAACAATATTTTTAATATAGATTCCTTTTGATTTTGTTGGTTTGCTCTTTTTTATTATTTCTAAAAATGCTTCAAAATTTTCTTTTAATTTTTCTATTGACCAAGAAACCTTTCCAATATTTTGATGGATGTTTCCAGAATCATCATTTTTAAAAGTCACTTTGCCTCTTTGTAATTCTTCAATTGTTTTTTTGATATTTGTAGTAACTGTTTCTGTTTTTGGATTAGGCATTAATCCTTTTGGCCCTAAAATTCTAGCAATCTTGGCTAAATTTTTCATTATTTCTGGAGTAGCAATCGCAACATCAAAATCGCATTTTCCTGTTTGTTTAATTTGCTCAATTAAATCTTCTCCTCCGACTAAATCCATTCCTAATTTTTTTATTTCTTTAATTTCATCTTCTTTTTCAGTAAAAACAGCGATTTTTTTTGTCTTCCCAGAACCATACGGTAAAATTATAGTTCCGCGAATCTGCTGATCTCCTTTTTTAACATCAATACCTAATCTTATGTGTACTTCTACACTTTCATCAAATTTAGCTTTAGCATTTTTTTTAATTAATTCCAAAGCCTCGTCAATTGAATAAATTTTCACTTGTTTCATAAAGCTTAATTTTAAATTATAAATTTTTATATAAAGTTACCTTAAACTCTTCGTCAAGCACTTCAAACTTTGGTTCTGTATTATTATTTTCTTTCATTAGACGGATGATTTTTTGAATTCCTGTGCCAAGGCTTTCTATATAATTTAAATTATCTAAAATTCTAACAATAAAATGATTTCTTGTTTGCTGCGCGTACAAAATATTATTTAATGTAATTGTGTTTGGCAATCGACCGGGACTGTAAACTTCAATCCTATTATCAAATATAAAAATTCTAATATTAGAACCATGGATGCTGTAATTTCTATGAGCTATCGCGTTAATTACAACTTCTCTTGTGGCTTCTATGGGATATTCTGTTTTATACACTCGTTTAAAGCCTTCTATTTCAGAGGAGTTTTTTATGTAAAATTGAATAATTTTTTCTATTTCATTTATTTGTAATGGTAATGTTCCTGTTATTTCTTTTTTATCAAGCATTTTACTTGTCATATCATTGCCATCAAATACAGCTAATTTTATCATTGCTTGCGGAAAAAATTTTTGCGGATCTTTGCCAAATAATAAAAGTCCGCCAACCGTTGCTGTAAAATTATTATTTTCTTGCTTTAAAATTTTTAAATTACAAAATAATTGCCCTATAGAAATTTGTTCGTTATAAATATCTTTGTTATAAACCTGATGAAAAAATTGGTTAATTTTATTTTGATCTATGTCAGACAGAGAACTGCCTTTCACAGAACACTGATCATAATCTATAATCCCCGCGTCTTGATAAATTCTTCCCAACTCTTCTTTTGACGCTTTTCTTTTAGTGGTCCCAACTCTTATGTAAAATACTCCTTTGTTTGTCTGGTGCGGTCGAAAAGCGCTTTTGAAAATTTCAATAGCAGCAATTTTTTTTTGATGAATCTCGCAAACAAAAAAATTTAATGAAATTTCAGGCAGAATATTTTGCCGCGCAATGTTCATTATTTTTTCTTCTAATAATTTAGTATCTTCCAATCCTTTTATTTCTCCATTATCTTTAACTCCTAAAATTATCATTCCTCCTTCTGTGTTCGCGAACGCGCAAATTTCAGCCGTAAATTCATCGGCATTCGGCAATTCTTCTTTAAATTCTACAAATAAATTTTCTCCTTCAATTATAGCGTTTTTTATTTTTTGCATACAATTAAAAAACGTAAAGCGCTAAATAAGAATTAAGATTAAAAAAAATTAACAATTAACAATCAATAATAATTTAAAATTTTTATTATTCCTACAAGTTTACCCCGTAAAATTCCGAAGGAATTTCTTCGGGGCTAAAAAGCTACAAGCTAAGAAGATAGATTATTCTATTTCTATCCCCATTTGTCTTGCGGTGCCTTTGACAATTTTTATTGCCGCTTCAATGTTATCTGTATTAAGATCTGGCATTTTTTCTTCGGCAATTTGTTTTATTTGTTCCATAGTTACTTTGCCAACTTTGTTTTTGTGCGGCTGATCAGATCCTTTTTGAATTTTTGCCGCCTTTTTTAAAAGTTCAGAGGTTGGCGAAGTTTTTAAAATAAAATCAAAAGTCCTGTCTTGATAAACAGTAATTTCCGCTGGAATAATATTTCCAATTTTTTGTTTTGTCGCCTCATTAAATTTTACGCAAAACTCCTGAATATTTAAACCGTGTTGTCCTAAAGCAGGCCCAATCGGCGGAGCTGGATTTGCCTGCCCAGCTGGAATTTGAAGTTTTATAATTGTTTTAATTAGTTTCATAAACCATAGTAACCGGCAACCCGTAACGAATAACCAGTAATTAAATATAAAAAATCTTACTTTTGTTTTTCAATTGATTTTATTAAACCATTAATTAATTTTCTAACTTCATTGGCTTTTTCTCCCAAATCCTTACAAACTTCTATTTTAATAAAACCTAAATCTTTTACTAATAAAAAAAATTTTGAACTTCTGCGATTGATCCTCGAGATTGATAATAAAATCTTATTTTGTCTTTAAAATGATATCTTTCAAAACCTTCTGCTATATTTGCGGTTATAGAACTTGCTGCTCTCCTTAATTGACTTACTGTTCCAAAAATTTCTTCTTTTGGAAAATCTTTTGTAATTTTATAAATCCCTAAAACTAATTGATGTCCTTTTTGCCAAGCATTTAAATTATAAAAGTTTTTTATTGTATTTTCCATAATTACTCGTTACTGGTTGCCCGTTACTCGTTACTTATTTTAAGTCTTTTCATTATTTCTTTTCTTAATTTATTTTTTGGCAACATATTTAAAACCGCTCTTCTTAAAACTTCGCTTGGATCTTTTTTAAAAACATCTATCATTTTAGTTTTTCTTAATCCGCCCGGATAACCGGTATGATAAATATATTCTTTGTCTTTTAATTTTTTCCCTGTGATTTTAATTTTACTGATATTTTTTATTTCAACAAAATCTCCTTGATCTAAATTTGGCGTAAAATTTGGTTTATTTTTTCCACGTAAAATAATAGCCACTTTTGTGGCCAATCTTCCTAAAACTTTATCTGTCGCGTCAAAAATATGAGTTTGTCTATCAATCTGCTTCATAAAAAATTTTTGTAATTTTTCTGCCTACGGCACCATGCCTTCGGCAGGCAGGGATCTCCCGAAGGGAGATAATTTTGTAAATAATTTTTAATGATTTAATTTTAAAATAAATCTTAAATCTGGATTTCCATACAAGCTACAAGCTACTTTCATTAAACAAATTCAATTTGTACCATTGCTGCCGCGTCGCCTTTCCGTCGATTTAATTTAATAATTCGCGTATATCCTCCGTTTTTTTCTTTATATTTAGGACCTAATTTTTCTAAAACTTTTTTTGCCGCAACTTTAGTCGGTAAATAAGCTAAAAGTTTTCGATACGTTGTTAAATTATTTTCTTTTCCAATTGTAATTAATTTTTCCGCTACGCCGCGCAATACTTTGGCTTTGGCTTCTGTTGTTTTTATTTTTTCGTGAATAATAAAACTATCCGCTAAATTTTTTAATAAAGCAATTCTTGGTCCTGATTTTCTGTCTAAAATTTTTCCTTTTTTTCTATGTCTCATAAAATAGACAGAAATTTTCTAAAAGAAAATTTCTGCGATTTTTCCCGCTTTCTTTCTTGTATAATAATGCAAGCGGGATTCCGCCATGGCGGAATAATTTTTAAATTTTTTAACCTTAATTCTTGATTCTTAAATCTTAATTCTTATTCAACGCTTTTTTCTTTTTTGTTAATACTTTTTTAGATTTAACAGATTTTTTTTCTTTTTTTTCTTTTTCAATTTTCTTTTCTTTTTTTACCTTTATTTCTTTTTCATCTTTTATCACAATTTCTTTTTTTTCTTGTTTTGATCCTTCTAATATAAAATTAAAATGATCAATTAAAATTTGAGTGGAATTTTGCAACGCTTGTTCTGGAGTAAGAGTTCCGTCTGTTTCTACGTCTAAAATTAATTTGTCATAATTAGTTTTTTCTCCAACGCGCATATTTTCAATTTCCATGCCAACTTTTCTTATTGGAGTAAAAATAGAATTAGTGACAATTACGCCTAATTCAAATTTATCTTTTTCTTTATCTTCCACTGGCACATATCCTCTGCCAGGTTCTACCCAAATTTCCATTTCTATTTTAGCGTTTTTGTGAGTTGTGGTTAAAATATCTAAATCAGGATTAACTATTTCTACCTGGGAAGGGGCTTTAATGTCTTTTGCTTTTACTTTTTTCTCTCCATCTATAGTGAGCATTAATTTATATAAACCCGGACTAAAAATTTTTATTCTTAAAAGTCTTAAATTTAATATGATTTCAATTACATCTTCTTTAACATAAGGAATAGTGGAAAATTCATGGCTAACTCCTTTGATTTTTATTGCTGTAACCGCGCATCCAGGCAAAGATGATAATAAAATTCTTCTTAAAGAGTTTCCTAAGGTTACTCCGTATCCCGGATAACAAGGTTCAATAATAATTTTTGCTTTATTTTTGTTTTCTTTATTTTCTTGAACTTCAATTTTTGTTGGCAAAGATATTTTGTCTATCATAAAAATAAAAAATATCAGCTAAGCGCTGAACACCTTTTTGGTGAAAAAATAAAAAATACAATTTGAAATCTGAAATCTGCAATTCAATATTTGATTATAGGGAATAAAAAAAATTTGTCAAACAAAAAATATACTTAGAGGCGAAAAATTTTTCACCTCTACACAATTATTCAGATGGAATTACGACCGGGACTGATTCTGTTGTTGGAGTTGATTCCACTGTTGATTCTATAACTGGTTCTGATTCTGTAACTGGTTCTGATTCTGTAACTGGTTCTGATTCTGTAACTGGTTCTGATTCTGTAACTGGTTCTGAATTTATAATTGGAGTTAATGTGGAAGTTTCTTGTTTAGCGCATTCTCCTTTAATTTTTACCCATTCTCCATTTTCAATCCAAGTGCAATATTTTTCACCTGTAGCTTTATCAATCATTTCAAGATTATTGGCTGTTATTTTTTCTGCAAATATTTCTTTTATTTTAGCAATGCCATTTTCAAATATTAAACCTAATTTTTCTAAACTATTTTTAATCGCTAAAGTAAATTTGTCTAAAATAGTTTGATCTTTATTTTCTGTTTGATTGTTTTCTTTTTCGTCTTCTATAATAGTAAAATTCCAATGAGGATTTAGAAAAACCATAATCTTTCCAATTTTAAATTCACAATTTTCAATTTTTAATGAATCTTCAATTTCACAATTTTCAAAATCCGCTTCAGAAATTGATTCTAAAGCAAGACCAATAACTTTTCCTGGTTCTGTCGCTTTCATTGCCGTGCCTGAAATATTAGAAGATGTTAAATAATCTCCTTGTTTAATTTCACCGTTTTCCAGAGAAATTTTCACTGGCACACGGCCAGCCAAAGCAATAATAATACGATTAGTTGCTTTTCCTTTTTCATCAAATTCAATTGTTTTGTCTCCTCCTCCGGCTATTAATCCTGCTGTTTCTGTAACAATGCCGGCTAAAGTAGTTTGATAAGGTAAATTACTTTTAATAAATTTTTCTTTTTCTTGAGAAATTGCCAATAAATCTCCTATTATATAATCTTCAACATTTCCAACAACTTCGGCATACTCGCCAAAATCTGCTAATCCGCCAGTGATTGTTCCTCGGGCTCGGATAGAAATACCTGTAGTTGAACCATCAGTTGAGCCAAACAAACCAATGGTTGCTCCTGAAGGCACACCAGTGTAAGAAGGATCAACTACTGTTAATCTTGCTGCTGGTATTGTTGTGCCTATTCCAACATTACTACCTAAGAAAAGAGAATAGCCAGTTGATTGACTGACAAGACCTCTTTGAGTTGTTGTTATTGAAGTTCCTTCTGTTTTAACATAAAGGCTTGGGAAGGATTGTTTTTCTAATTGAGTTGCCCAGACATAGAAGGTTGTTGAAGCTCCGCCAGTGTGATCAATAATTGCGTCAATATTAGTTGTTCCAGCTGAAGTGGTATGAGTAACTGAATATCTTTTCCATGTTGATAAAGGATCAATAGCAAGAGAAGTTGTGGCTGGAGTGGTTCCATTATCAGTTAATTTAATGGCAATATTGCCAGTGGTGTTACTATCTTTTATCCAAATAGAAAACGTCCAAGTTTCTGACGCTCCAGCTCCAATATTATTTTGAGCAACATTTCCTCCAGCTGTTGCGTCATCAACAATTGAATCAGCAGTTGTTGCTCCATCTGAAGCAGCCACGCTATTAGCGCTAACTGTTACTCCTGTTTTCACCCAAATAGCATTATCAAGTTGTTCAGAATAAGTGAAATGATTTTCATATCTACCAAAACCGCCAAATGGAGAGGTTAAATAACCACCCTCTAATAAAATATTATTGCCATCAGCAAT
>CAYHOD010000023.1:0-10317 GCA_964358215.1 uncultured Gammaproteobacteria bacterium
TCTTTGGCGGCAAATTCTTTTTATCCAATAAAAATTCAAAATAATCTTTACCCCATGCTAACAATAATCCGTCTTTTTTCAAAAGCTTCCGTGATTTGTTTTTGAATCTTACATAATCTTTCAAAAATTTTGCGTCTATATCCGGCCAGATATCTCCAATTATACAATCATATTTTTTATTTTCCGGCAGTTTGTAAAAGTCGTTTACAATAACTTTTCCGTAAATTGGGCCGATACTTTTCATTTTTTCCATTACCGAATTATATTTTTCAACTGTTGTTATGGATTTTACTTTTGAATTTTTTAGTATGTATTCTGGAAGTAGGCCCAATCCATAACCCGCCACTAAAACATCGCCATACGCTTTATCAGCTAAATTCTTTTGTAAATCTTTTTCCTGTGGCGTATCCCACATCCACAAGTATTCATTTACGAACATAAATTTATGATTTTTATGTTCTAAGATTTCAACATCCGAAACAGAATTGCCTTTAAAGTCAGTGTCTATGATAGATTTTGAAATTTGTTTGTCTTTTATTTTGAATGAGTTCTGTATGCAGTTTTCAACCTTTTTATAATCAAACGGCTTACAAGAAAATATATCCAAACTGAGTTCCTTGGAATAGGTGAATGTATGAATCGAAATATGAGAAAAATCAATTATAGCAAAAATACTTAGACCCGGATTTTCTTGTATGCCTTTGGCAAATTCAGGTCCCTTGATAATTTTCATATCAATCATTTTTGCTATTTTTTTAACCAGTTCTATCAAAAAATTTTTGTCTGATAGCAAACTGACGCGACAATCGAAAGCGTCAATTATAAGATGAAATCTTATTGGTTTAAAAAATTTTTGTGTCATATCTATTTCATTAAATCGTCAATTGAAACGCTTAGCGCTTTAGCAATTTTCGCCATTAGTTGAACACCCGACTTTTTTACAAAATCGCCCTCAATTTTGGCAAGGGTGGAATATTTAAGGTCGGCTTTCTTTGCCAAGTCATTTTAACTCAAGCTTTGTTTTGTTCTTAACTTTTTTATGTTTTCCCTAATAGTTGCTATAGTATCCAATTTTGATAGTATAAAAATATGCTATACTTTTATCAACAAATTTATGATAACAAATTTTTTGATTTCTAACAAGAAAAGCCCGCTTCTGGCCAAAATAAAGTTCGAGCCAAACTTCGCTTTTTCCATTTGGCGGAGAGACAGGGATTTGAACCCTGGATCTTGTTTAACAAGATAACGGTGTTCGAGACCGTCGCCTTCAACCACTCAGCCATCTCTCCATGTAACATTATAACACTTTAACATAATAACATTGTAACATTATAATATTCTGTCATTTCGAGCGAATAATAATTAACAATTTTAAAAACTCAAATGTCAAACTGTAAAGAATTGCTAATTGCAAATTTCAGATTGCAAATTTTAATGTAAAAATTAAAAATTAAAAATCTCTGCCTTCGGCATAGGGATCTGCCGAAGGAAAAAAATCACAACTAAAAAATTAAAATTAAAATTTTCTAAAAACAAAAATTTCTCTTAAAACTCTTTGCTCTGGCCTTGAATAGATAATAGAATTTCGTAAAGTAATTTTAATAATATTATTTTTTAATAATTCTTTTGGTAATTCCAGGTCTATTTTCCATCCTTGTTTTTTTATTGCGTCTAAAATAGGCAAAAATAATAACTCATTTGTAAAAGTTTTAAAAACAGGAAAAATAATTATTACAACTCCCTGTTTTTTTAAAATCTTTTTAAATTCTTCAAAGCTTCTTAAATATAATTTTGATAATTCATAAATTATATTTTTAATATTTTGTATATTTCTCGTTGGTCCTAAATAAGGCTCGGAAACTATTGCGTCAATAGAATTAAATGATATTTTTTTAGATAAATTTGTCGCATTGCTCTGAAAAATGTTAATTTTGATTTTTTCCTCCTCCAGCAGATCTCCCGCAGGGAGAGATTTTTGATTTTTGATTTTTGTAAAAAGCCATTCTAAATTTTTTTTAGTTATTTCAATTGAATTAAAATCAATATCGCTGCCAATTATATTTTCATATCCCATTAAGATTGCTTCTTGTAAAATTGTTCCGGATCCGCAAAATGGATCTAAAATTGTTTGATCTTTTTTGATTTGTCCTAAATTAATCATTATTTTAGCTAATTTTAAAGGAATCATTCCTTTTTGAATTTCGCGAAAAGGTCGATTATAATCTCTTTCGCTGTATTTTTCAAATTCTTGAACAATTAAAGTTTTGCCTAAATAAATTTTATTTTTTTCTATCAAAATTAAAATTTCAGCTCCTTGTTTAATTAATTTATTTTTTTCAACAATTACACTAGAAAGATTTTTTTCTTGAGAAATAACCCAACGGGCTTTTAATCCTTTCTTTTGTAATTTTTTTTTAATTTTTATAGCTAATTGCTTAATATAATCTTTTATTTTTAAAAAATCATGCGCGCCTAAATTATAAAAACTAAAACCAAAATAAATTTTTTTATTTTCTTGGATATTAAATAATGTTAAAATTTCTTCTGTTGTTAATTCATTAATATTTAAATAATCTTTTTCTATTTTTCCAATTTTGATCGATCCACCCAAACGAGAAAAAAAATCATTAATTAAAAACTCATCTTGAATATCTAATAAAAGCGCTTCTTCAGAAAAAGAAACTATTTGAACGTTTATTTTAAATAATAAAAAAACGTTCAATATTTCTACTATTGACAAAGTTGAATTATTTCCTAAAATAAAACAATATCTCATAAAATGATTATAACACTAAATTTGCGTATTTTATTAATTTATGTTAAATTATTGTTAATAACTTATGTTATTTATTTTTATTTAATTTAATTGCTTTTAAAGCTGATTAATTTTATGCAACTTTACGATTTACTTTATATTATTTCAAATCAATTTACTGATTCGGAGGTTTCTTCAATTAAAGAACAAGTTGAAAATATTATTCAAAAAAACAATGGCAAAATTTGTAAAACTATTGAAATTGGAAGAAGAAAATTGAGTTATCCTATTAAACAAAATCGTTACGGAATTTATTTTAGAATTTTTTTTAATTTAGAACCAATTAATTCTAAAAAACTTAATAAAGATTTAAAATTAAATTTAAATATTATAAGATATCAAATTATTAAAACCAAATCATTTTTTATAGAAAAGCCTGTATTTAAAGAGCCTTCGGACATAAAAACATTTCAAGAAGAAAAGAGAGAAGAATATGCGCATAAAATTGAAAAACAAAAAATTTCTTTAAAAGAATTAGACGAAGAAAAACTTAATAAAATTTTAATTCAGGAATAATTAATTATTTAAAAATATAATATTCATCAAAATAAACGATGAAGTTAAGGGAGAAAAATATGAATTTAAATAAAGCTATAATTGTCGGCAGGTTAACTCGAGCGCCAGAATTTAGAACAACTCCAAACGGTCAATCAGTGGCTTCTTTTGGAATAGCCACTAATCGTTTTTGGACTGGAGCAGACGGACAAAAACAAGAAAAAGTTGAATTTCATAACATAGTTGCCTGGGGAAAATTAGCTGAAATTTGCAATCAATATCTTACCAAAGGACAATTGATTCTTATTGAAGGACGAATAGAAACAAGAATTTGGGAAGCGCAAGACGGTGTTAAAAAAAATAGAACCGAAATTGTTGCTGAAAATATGCAAATGGGTCCTCGCGCTCAAAATTCTACCCAAAGAGAATCTATTCAAGAAAATGATTCACAAAACAATTCTATTACGCAACAATCCTCTGAAGAAGAAGTTAGTATAGAAGAAATACCGTTTTAAAAAACAAAAAATTTTAATTTTAAAAACTAAAAAATTATTTTTTTTATGCCTAATACGCCAACAAAAAAATATTGTTATTTTTGTTTTAATAAAATTAATGATATTGATTATTTAGATATTCAAATATTACAAAGATTTATTTCATCTTACGCTAAAATTGTTTCCAGAAGAAGAAGTGGAGTTTGCGTTAAACACCAAAGAAGATTGGCTGAAGCCATTAAAAGAGCAAGAATTATGGCTCTTTTGCCTTTTGTTAAAAAATAAAATTATGTTTTCAATGTCTGAATTGAAAATTGGAACAATTATTGAAATAGAAAATGAACCTTATATTATCCTTTCTACACAACACATAAAAATGGGACGCGGCGGAGCAATTTTAAGAACTAAAATTAAAAATCTAATTTCTAATAATGTTCTGGAAAAAACATTTAAAAATAGTGACCGAATACAAGAAGCCTCTTTGGAAAAAAGTAAGGCTGATTTTTTATATAAAGATGAGAATAATATTTACTTAATGAATAATGAAACTTATGAGCAATTTTCTTTTCCAATTAGTCAAATTGGAAAAGAAATAAATTTTTTAAAAGAAGAACAAGAAGTAGAAATATTAAATTTTAATAATCAGCCAGTGAGTATAAAATTGCCGCCAAAAGTTGTTTTAAAAGTTGTAGAAGCTCCGCCTGGAGTAAAAGGAAATTCTACTCAAAGCGCTTCTAAAGCTGTAATTTGCGAAACTGGTTTGCAAGTTAATGTTCCTTTATTTATCAATCAAGACGATAAAATTTTAATTAAAACAGATACTGGAGAATATGTAGAGAGAGTATAAATTAGCTTGTAGCTGGTAGCTTTTTAGCTTGTAGAAATATTATAAAAGCGTAAAAAATAAAAAAACTCAAAACTCAAATGTCAAAAGTTAAAATTCAACATTCGTAATTTACGACGAATGTTATTATGTTAAAATGCTTTTATGTTTAGCTTTTTATTTCTTGCTCCAAGAATTTTTGCAATAAAAATAATTCGTTTTTATCAAAAATTTTTTTCATTAGATCATGGTTGGTTAAAATTTTTAAAACCCTATGGACAATGTCGATTTATTCCGACATGTTCTGAATACGCTTGTTTGGCAATAGGAAAATATGGTTTAATTAAAGGCGGGTTTATAGCCGCTTGGCGTTTATTAAGATGCAATCCATTTAATAAAGGTGGGTACGATCCATTGAAATAAACATGCAAAATGTCTTTTAGTTTTTTATTATTTATTGCTAATTATTTTTGTTACAATGTTGCAATGTTATAATGTTATTTTGTTACAATGTTTTTATGTCTGAACTATTTCATATAATTTGCTATCAACCAATTTATAATTTATTGATTTTTTTATATAACATAATTCCCGGAAATAATTTAGGAATTGCGATAATTCTTTTAACTATAATAATTAAATTACTTTTGCATCCTTTTTCTTTACAAGCAATCAAATCACAAAAAGCGCTTCAAGATTTACAACCAAAAATAGAAGAATTAAAAATAAAATTTAAAGATCAAAAAGAAAAAATGAGTTTAGCAATGATGGAGCTTTATAAACAAGAAAAAATTAATCCTTTTTCTTCTTGTTTGCCTCTTTTAATTCAATTTCCTTTTTTAATTGCTATTTATCATGTTTTTCAAAAAGGATTCAATGTTGTAGATAAAGAAATATTATATTCTTTTATTTTTGCTCCAGAAAAAATTTATTCATTTTTTTTAGGGATGAATTTATCAAATCCTAATATTATTCTCGCTGTTTTGGCTGGGGTTGCTCAATTTTGGCAAACAAAAATGATGATAACTAAACAGCCTCCCGTTCAGATGGTAAAATTAAAAGAAGCAAAAGATGAGAGTATGACCGCGATGATGAATAAACAAATGCTTTATTTTATGCCAATTTTAACCATTTGGATTGGCGCGACTTTGCCGGCTGGATTAACTTTATATTGGTTCACGCTTACATTATTTATGATTATTCAACAATATTTCTTTTTTAAAAAACCAAAATCTAAAATCATAAATCATAAATCTTAAATTACAAAACGGCTATTAAATTCCGGGGTAGCTCAGCGGTAGAGCAGTTGGCTGTTAACCAATTGGTCGTCGGTTCGAATCCGACCTCCGGAGTTTAGCAGCTGTTTTTTTTATTTTCAACCTCCAAACATTAAAAAAATTATTTTCGGAAGTCGGACTTCATAAATAATGTTTGGAGGTCGAACTTCCAAATATTATTTATGAAAAATAACACAAAACAAACTTTAAAAATTTATTGGCAGCATATTCTGAATTATAAAATTTCAGGATTATTTATAATTGTTTGCGTTATTGGCGCTTCAATTATAGATGTTATTGTTCCTTTATATTTAAAAGATTTTTTCAACGCGCTGGCAAGTAATAACGCAAAGGATATTATTCTAAAAAATTTAATTTTTATTTTGATTATTATTGCCGGCTTAAAATTATTACAGTGGTTATTGTGGAGAATATCTGATTTTATAAATGCTGATTTTCAAAGCAAGACAATGGCTGATTTAAACAATTATTGTTTTGCTTATTTACATAAACATTGTTTTGCTTTTTTTGAAAATAATTTTGTTGGCTCTTTAGTAAAACGAGTTCAATGGTTTGTTAAAGCTTTTGAAAGAATATTTGATCAAATTTTTTACAGTATAACGCCATTAATAATAACTTTTATCGCAATTAGTATAATTTTATTTAAAGAAAATATATTTTTAGGTCTTGGAATAATGATTTGGCTAATAATATTTTTAACAATTAATTGGTTTTTTACTAAATATAAATTTCAATATGATTTAAAACGCAATGAAGCTGAAACTAAAGTAAGCGGTTTATTGGCTGATTCTATAACTAATCATAGTAATGTTAGATTTTTTAATGCTTATCAAAGAGAAATAAATGGTTTTACAAAATTAATAGAAGAAGTTCGAAAATTAAGAAAATTTACATGGAATTTATCTAATATTTTTACTGCTATACAAATGTTTTTAATGATTGTGTTAGAAATAGGAATTTTGTATTTAGCTATTAAACTTTGGCAAAAAAATATTTTAACAATTGGAAGTTTTGTTTTAATTCAAGCATATTTAATTCAAATTTTTAATCAACTTTGGGGGTTTTGGCATTCGCTTAGAAATATTTTTGAGTCTTTATCTGACGCCGAAGAAATGACAATAATTTTAAATACTCCTCACGAAATTCAAGACATTAAAAACGCGAAAGATTTAAAAATATCATTTAACAAAATTGAATTTGAAAAAGTGTTTTTTAATTATCACAAAACAAAAGCTGTATTGAATAATTTTAATTTAACAATTAATCCAAATGAAAGAATGGCTTTGATTGGTCCGTCTGGAGGAGGCAAGAGTACGATAATAAAATTATTATTAAGAATGTATGATATTGAAAATGGAAAAATTTTAATTGACAATCAAGATATTTCTCAAATTACTCAAGAAAGTTTATGGAAAAATATTAGTTTAGTTCCGCAAGATCCAATTTTATTTCATCGCACATTAATGGAAAATATTCGTTATGGCAAATCAGAAGCAAGTGATGAAGAAGTAATTGAGGCGGCAAAATTGGCTCATTGCCATGAATTTATCAGTAAAGCAATTAATAGTTATGACACTTATGTTGGAGAAAGAGGGATTAAACTTTCCGGTGGTGAACGTCAGCGAGTCGCAATTGCCCGGGCAATTTTACGCAACGCGCCAATTTTAATTTTTGATGAAGCAACTTCCAGTCTTGATTCTGAATCTGAACATTTTATTCAAGACGCTTTGGATAAATTAATGCAAAATAAAATAGTTATTGTGATCGCGCATCGGCTTTCCACAATTAAAAAAATGGATAGAATTATTGTTGTTGATAATGGAGAAATTATTGAACAAGGCAGTCATCAAGAATTAGTTGAAAAAGAATTGGGTATTTATAAAAAACTTTGGGAATTGCAAGTAGGAGGGTTTATTGAATAACTTTATAAAGTTCTACTATTTTGACTAACTTTATAAAGTTTGTTAGTATGGCTATAATTTAAATTTCTCTACCTACGGCATCGCGCCTACGGCAAGCAGGGATCTGCCGAAGGTAGAGAAATTTTATGATTTTGTCATTTTGATTTTTCCTTAATTCTTGATTCTTAATTCTTAATTCTTATTTTTATGATTTCTGAAATTAGAAAAGATTATATTCAAGATAAATATGTAATTATTGCGCCTCATCGCAATAAAAGACCGCATGATACTGTAAAAACAGTAACACCCATTGTTACTGAATTACAAAAAAAATGTGTTTTTTGTCCGCAAGGAATATTTAAAAATTTAATAAAAGATAAAATGGGGCCATTAAAAAAATGGGAAGTTTTAGTTTTAGAAAATCCATTTCCAGTGGTAACTTTAGATAATCCTAAGGCTTACGGAATTCAAGAAGTTGTTATTGATACGCCTGATCACATAAAAGAATTGGAAGATTTAAGCATTAATCATGTGTCTAAAATATTAGAAATGTACGCTAAAAGAACAAAAATTATTTCTGAAAATAAAAAAATTCAATATATTTTAATTTTTAAAAATAATGGCGGTCGAGCTGGCGCGTCTCTTCAACATTCTCATTCTCAAATTTTTGCCACTGATTTTTTGCCGCCTCATCTTTTTGATAAATCTCAAAAAATTCAAGAATATAAATTAAAAAACAAAACTTGCGTTTATTGCGACGTTATTAACAAAGAAAAAAAGAGTTCTCGTTTTGTTTGGGAAGATAAAAATGTTATCGCATTTACTCCTTACGCTTCTATGTATAATTATGAAATTTGGATTTTGCCTAAACGCCATTTAGATAACATAACTTGTCTTAATCAAACTGAAAAAAAATCTTGGGCGAAAATTTTAAAAATGATTTTAAAAAAAATCGGAATATTAGGTTTGCCTTACAATTATTATTTTCATCAAGCGATTCACGATAAAGACCAACATTTTTATATGAAAATTATTCCGCGAGGTTCTGTTTGGGCTGGAGTAGAAATTGGTTCTGGTATAATTATCAATCCAATTTCTCCCGAACAAGCCGCAAAATTTTATAGAAAATAAAAATATTGGGAGTCCGACTTCCAATATTTTTTACTAATAAAAAAATACTTCTTTATTTTAAAAAGGAGTATTTTTTTATTTCTATTTCGTAAATATCAAAAATCTTTATTTGATAATTTAAGGCGTAGTAACAGTTTTAACAGTATCAATAAAAAAAGTTAAAATTACATAACTGCTAAGAATCACTATTAAACCCAAAATCGCCCAAATTAAAATATTTCTCCCCTTTTTTACTTTTTCTTCACTTCCACCAGAAGTCATCCACATTAATCCGCCAAAAATAATCATAGCTAAAGTTATAACTCCAACTAAACCAAGAATAACTGTTATGATTCTAGTAATTATAATATTAGGGTCTGTGGTGACAAGTGGATTAGTTAAAGCCGTATCAGCTGTTACCTGAATTACTGGAACAAAAGATAAAAATATAAATAAAATTAATAAAAAGAAAATAGTTTTTTTCATAAAAAATAAATTAAAATAAAATTTTGAATTTATTGCGCGAGCATGTTCCAGGATCACCCCCTGTACATTTGCCAATTTTACATTCAAAATCAGGATCTTTTAAAGGGTAGCACTTTTCTCCTAAAAGAACTGTTTTATTAAAAGCGCATATTGAAGTTGTTTGTCCATATTTTATTGCGCATCTTAATGCTGGCGTTTGTATGATACAATCGTCATTATTAATACATGGTTGTCCACGTTGTTTTTTTGGTGTCACTGGTGGTGAAGGTGGTGGCGGTGTTCCACAAGCCTTTGTCCAGTCACTCCAATCTTGGCCTAAAATAGTTAATCCATTTTTTGTTGTGCTAATTGTGTCGGTTGTTAATGTTGAAACAACTAACCAAACCATTTCCCAAGCAACTAAAACAATAATAATTCCAACTAATGTTCCAACTAAAATTCCTTTATTTTTTTTAATCGCCTCTTCATTTCCAGCTGAAATTATTAAACCAAATCCTGCCCAAACAAAAAGAAGCAAAGCTAAAACTCCGATAAAACCTAAAATCCATTTGGCTAATCCAACAATCATTCCAATTATATCACAAATAGTGCATTCTTTTGTAGGTGGTGATTTAAAACATTCAGGTAATGTGCCAAAAATACTTTCAACAGCATTTGTATAAATTGGAACAAAAATAAAAATAGAAGACAGGAGAAATATAGTTAAAAAAAATGTAACTATTTTTTTTTGATTAAACATAAAATAAGAATCAAGAATTATGAATCACGAATTAAGGAAAATTTAAACTTTGGCAAAAATATTTTTTTTAAAATAAACGTCCCTCTCTGTCATTTCGACCGAAGTGAACCCCTCGACTTCGCTCGGGACAGGCACAGCGAGCGAAATGGAGAAATC
>CAYHOD010000024.1:0-10169 GCA_964358215.1 uncultured Gammaproteobacteria bacterium
ATTTTTCTCTTTTTCTAATTGTTCCTCTATAGAATCAGGTTTATTATTTATTTCTGTTATGTTTCCAGTGCTTCCGTCAATATCAAAAACATGCCAATATTCTTGAAAATCAGTTAAAGGAGTTGTTGGAGAAAATTCATAAAGAACATTAGAGTGCGCGTCTACTATTTGAACAATTGGCGCGGAAGAAAATTCTGTTGTTCCGCTGTAATTATGAACATAATATTGATAAATAGAACCTTCAACAAAAAAATCAATTATAATAATTTCCGGACCATTGCCGTCTGTATCTTCTTGATCTAAACTCGCGCCTTGATACGGTCCTTGATTTCCATAATTAATATCAATAAATTCGTCGTCTGCTTCAAAATTTAAATGAGCATCTAAATCTAGTGGCGTCGCTCCCCATTTTAAAATTATTTTTGTCCCTAATTTTAATCCTTCAGGAGTTAAAACAAAATTCTTTTCTAAATCTTGATCAAAAGCGAATAAATCAAGGCTTCCTATTTGAAAACCTGTCGCAGAAACAGTCATTTTATAACCGCAAAGCGTTTCTGTCAAACTAAAACTTTTTGCTAAATTTTCAAAACTATATTTTCCATCAACATCGGATGTTGTTGCCACAATTAATTTGTCTTTTGAATCTTTAATTTCTATCAAAACGCCTGAAATTTTATCAGACGACATTATATTGCTAATTTCTCCATAAAGTTTTGCCGCGCCAATTCCACATTGAGCCGGAGTTCCATCATCAGTACAAATTATTTTGCAATTCACGTTACATTGAGGAACGCCAGCGCCAACACATTGCCAATTTTCTAAACCGTTTTGTTGATCGCATTCTTCTGTCGCGCCTTCATGATATGGTCCAGCTTCTTGAATTTCATTATCTCCGCAATAAGTTTGAGAGATAATATTTATTTCATCAAATCCTTGTCCATTGTAATTGTCTTTTGCAGTTAATTTTAATTTATATTCTCCCACTTTATCTGGTGTAAAGCTTGTATTTAAAGTGTTGTTGCTAGATAAAACTGCAACACTATTTTCTGGCGCGGAAACAATTTCCCACAAATAAATTAATTGATCATTGTCTGCGTCAGAAGCGCTTCCATTTATTTCTACTAAACTTCCATTTCTTATTGTTTTAGATTCTTCTAAATTTACAACTGGATTTTGATTTTGGTTTGCGCAAATATTATTACAATGATCCGTATCAATTTTATTTCCGTCATCACATTGTTCGTTATAATTAGTTTGTAAAATTTTATCTCCGCACCAACCGCCAAATAATTTACAATTTAAGCATTCGTATTGATGATTTTCGTCTATTGCCTGAACAGGAGTTGGCGTTATGAAATTATTTTCACATTGTTCATAATCAGTTTGTAAAATTTCATCTCCGCAATAACCTCCACAATCTTCTTTAATATATTCAACTGCTTCCCAATCGCAATTCAAACATTCTTGTATTTTTTCTTTATTCCATTGATGTTCTCCATACATTGTGTCGCAAAAATTTCGACTATTTGTATCGCATTGTTCCCCGCATTTAATTATCTCATTTCCGCAAGAATTTACCCAATCGCCTAATCTACAATATATTTTATTTCCTGGCGGATCAGGCGGATAACAAGTTCCAATTTCAACGCAACTATCATTTACAAAACATTGCGAAATATTATTGCATCCTTTGCCAAATTCTGTTTCATATCCTAAATAATAATCCTGCCCATCTAAAATAGAAGAATAAGTAAAAACAAACGAATTTAACACGGGATATAAAATTCTATTTCTTATTTCTCCGGCGTATTTTTTTGTCTCTTTATTCCAACAAGTTAATAAATCATACTCTGGGCAAGGTCCAAATCTATTTATTGGATCAATTGGCAAAAAACTTCCTAATTCTTTGCCTAATTCATATTGCCAAGACGGCCACACGCTAACCGTATGATTTTGTATATAACTTCCTGCTGTTAATTTAGGATAATAACCATGCGTTATTTTATAATTTTCTAATAATATTTTAATATTATTTACATCAGCCCATCTTTTAATATCATTTCTAACTTGTTGTTTTTGTTCAGAAGTAATAATGACATTAACGTTAAATTTCCATTCTTTTAGCATTCGATTAAAAATTTCTATTGTTTCTGAATTAGCTCCTTCGTTGTAAGATATTAAATAAATATAAGTAGTAAGATAAGATTGTAATGGAGTATTCGGAGTTTTTAGTTCAAATTTATCTTTATCTATATATCCAACAGAAACATAAATTGATCGTCCGTCTTGTAAAGCTTCGTATCCATCAACTTTTATTAATGGGGGATTGCCAGAATTTGGCACATTTTCTTTGTACCATTGCAAAGGAGAAATATGCTGCGGGTTTTTGTAAACTCTAACTCCAATAATGTCTTTTTCTCCTGTTTTTTTAAAGAAAAAATATTTTAATAAATCCGCGTTTGGCAATCCTGGTTTTGTGATTTTTACATCAAAATCTGGCAAAGTAGTTTGCCCTTGCGCTTGTAAAAAATTATCTATTAAAAAACCCCCGCTAATTATCGCGATTATAATAATAGAGAATATGATTATTTTATTAAAATATTTTTTCATATTTTTTTGCATTTTTATACCGGGTAACTATGTAGGGGTGCGGCTTGCCAGTGCCCTGGGCGACCGCAAGGGTCGCCCCTACGATTAATTTTACTTTTTACTTTTTTTTATCTGTCTCCGCAATAAAAAAGTTCAAATCCCATATTTGCCACTTCATTGGCGCTATCTTGAAAATTCCAAGGATGTTCGCACATAAAGTTTTTTACTTTAACTTGGCCGCTTTTAGATAACATACCAGTAGCGTCAGCTTGAACTAAAACTATTGCGTCTCCATTTTTTCTTTGCGATGTAATCAACTGAGTATTAGTTTTAGAATCTATTGTTAATAAAATTCCATTTAAATCTTGTTTCTCCCAAGCATAACTTGCTGAAATATTTTCATTGTCTTTATCTTGAGCTTGCGCAATGTATGTATGTTGATTTCCGAGTATTGCGCTGTTTTGATCTCCCAAACAATTATCATCTGCGCATGTAAATAAATCATCATTTTTTGTCACGCCATTTATTGTTATTTTAACATGATCCATTTGACACAAAGCGCTTCCTGTTGTAAAAGTCCAAATTGCGTCGCTTGCCATTGTTAATCCATCTCTGTTTTTAACTTCTTTTTTAATGGTCATTTGATATTCAATATTTTTATCTAAATTATTGGCAGAAGAAAAAACCACTGTTGTTTTATTATTTTCATCGCTATAACTTATAACGCCATTTACTAAATCATTGCCTTTTTTTAAAAAAATATTACTGCTATTTAAAGTCTCTTTGTCCATTAGCTGATTAAATGTAGCGCTTATTTCTTTATTAATACAAACACTATTTCCTGTTGGATATTTTTCTTGCACAGAAGGAATTACACAAGCAGGACATTCGTCACCCCCGCAATCTATGCCTGTTTCATCCTCATCTTTTCTTTGATTTGTACAATGGGGCGCAATAGGAGGAGTTTGACATTGAGAAAAATCTACACATTGATTCTCTTTACAACAAAGAGATGAACAATCGCTATTTAAATCACATTGTCTACAATTAGAATAATCAAGCTGGCAATTATTATCACAAATTAAATTGCCATTTTTATATTGATCAAAATCAGCGCAAGTTTTTTCGTTAAAATTATTTCCATCGCAAGTTTCTCCTTGATTTATTATTTGATCTCCACAAACTCCGGGAGATCCTTGACATTGATTAGTATCAAACCCAGAACAATCAATTTTACATTTTAAACCATTTCCTATTAATCCAAAATCAGAACAAGTTGTATTATTTAAATCAGTTCCATCGCAAATTTCATTGCTTTCTTTTATATTGTTGCCGCACGCAGGACCTGTCACTTTAAACCAAACCGGATTGCTGTTTAAAATAACGTCTTCCATAATTGGTTTTTCAATTCCTCCAACACAAATATTAAAAATATAAATTCCCCCAACGCATTCTTTTTTACCTGTATCGCGCTGACCAATTTTTGTTACTACAACATTGCCAGAACTTGTTTGAGGAACTGGAGCGTCAATTTGATAATTTGTCCAATTGTCAGGATCTGTCAAACTAACATTTGAATCAACTTGATTAAAAACCACTCCTTCGTTTTCAATTTGAGTTTCATTAAATTTATTTCCCGCTATTTTTATTAAATCGCCTTGATTGCCTTGTTTTTTATCAAGACATATTCCAGGCGCTAAAGGCTCATTATTATAAGTAAAAATTTTATCTTTATTTGATTCAATTTTAGTATCATTTGGCAAACTTACTTCTACAACAACTATCCCTGTGCTTGAATTTGGCGCTAAAACAATAATTTCTTGATCAGACCAAGCTCCTTGACAAGGAGCTAAATTTGCTTGAATTCCATTAAAAGTTACTTTGCCAATTGTATCTCCAAAATTTCCTCCTCTAATTGTCACATAAGTATCAATTGGTCCTTTATCCGGAAAAATACCACTGATAAATGGATCCATATAAAAACTTACTTCATTGCTAGGAGTTCCATTTGGGGCTTGTTCCCATTTTAAAATAATTTTTACTTTTGGATTTGTGATTGTAATTCCTTGTGGCGCAATGATTTCTATTTTTTCATTGCTCCAAGAATTAATTTCTGTTTCTATGTTATCAAATAAAACTAAACTTTTATAGGTATCATTCATTTGAAAATCGCCAAAATTTGTTCCTGAAATTATAATTTTATCACCGGCTTTACCATGGTTTGGACTTAAAGAACAAATAGAAGGTTTGATCACGCTATTAACTGTAAATTTTTTATCATTATTGCTTTCATATTGATTAACAACAACCTTGACTGGCGCTTCGTTAGTTATGCCAAATGGCGCGATAGCAATGATTTCTGTATCAGACCAAGAAAGACAAGCTATATTTGCCATTGTATCTCCAAAATAAACTTTACTTAATCCTTGCGAAGCGCCAAAATTTCCACCACGAATAGTCACATAAGTTGTAACCGGACTTGCGACTTTTCCATTTTCTGGCGAAATAGAAATAATAAATGGTTTTTTTGTGCAAAAACAATTTAAAGGATTACAAGTAAAACCCTCTTCTTGAAGACATTTATTATTTGATGCCTGACAACCAGCAGTTTGAGTATTGCTATCACATTGATCGCCTTCTTGTCCTCTTTCTTGACAAGTGCAATCAGACACTCTACAAATAAGCCCATAATTACACATAGAATTATTTGGCTGACAACTTGGCGTGTTTTGAATGTTATCACAATTATCGCCTATATTTCCACATGAATCACAATCATTTCCACCGCAATCTATATCTGTTTCATCTTCATCTTCCTGTCCATTGAAACAATGTTCGGCTTGACAAATACAATTGTCAGAATTGCATAAAAAATTTTCTGAACAAGCGCCTGGCTCGCAAGCAGGCGTAGTGATATTAATGTCGCAGGAATCTCCTTGTCCGCAAGGAGATTGAAAATTTAAAGCATTACTTTCAATTTCATCTACTTGCCCTTGATTAAGAATAATTTTTATTGGATTATTACCTTGTTTTATATCAGTTGGCGCTTTTACTTTAATTTGTGTTTCGCTCCATGATGGGATTGTTGTCGCTCTTTTGTCTCCAAAATAAACTTTTCCATTTGAGCCATTGCCAAATCTTTCTCCTGATAAAATTACTTCTGTTCCAACCATTCCGCAACTTGGGATGCTATTGCAAATTCCCGGACCAGGAGGATTATTATTTATAATAAAATTATTGATATTACTAAAATGATTATCATTGGTTTTTATTTGTAAATAATACTCTCCTAAAGCGATTGTTTCTGGAATTTTAATTATAACTTGATTATTTGTCCAAGAATTAGCGCAAGGAAATTCTGCTTCTATTTTAATTTTATGATCGCTTTGTTTTACTAAATAAACTTCTCCTTGATTAGTTCCAAAATTCACTCCGCTTAAAGTAACATATTGCCCTTTGCCGCCTTTTTCCGGAGAAATCCAATTTATATGCGGACTTAAAACAGTAAATTCTTTGTTGTTGCTAAAAAATTCGCCTATGTTAATTAAAACTTGACCATTAATCGCGCCATTTGAGGCGCCAGCAATAGCTGGAATTTTTAATTTTATTTGCTTGTCCGCCCAATTAGAAACACAAATTTGAGATGG
This sequence comes from uncultured Gammaproteobacteria bacterium, assembly GCA_964358215.1. GTDB lineage: Bacteria > Patescibacteriota > Patescibacteriia > UBA2591 > PGYQ01 > PGYQ01. The sequence continues at coordinate 6,237 of CAYHOD010000024.1, forward strand.
ATAAAAATCACTATCAAAACAATTTGAATCAGAATAAACATTGTTGTTAAAAATCACTTCTCCGGTTATTGTAAAATAATTTCCTGAAATTGTAATTTCATTTCCATCATAATATCCGTTTGAAGTAATATTTGTTATTTCTGGTTTGCAATAAGGCTGAGTTCCGGTTGTAAACGACCAATCTGGATCAGTTCCTTTTGGAGGCGGAGCATAATCATCAATAGGTGATTTTTCAGCAATTCCATTTCCATTTCCGTCTAAAAAATTTCCGCAAGAATCCGCAATAATATTACTCTTTAAAAGAGGAATGTATTGTTTATTTTTTTGATAAATTTCATTTGGATTAGCGATTAAAGTATCAGCATTATTAATATTATGATTAAAACCTGCCATAACAACAGGGTCAATACTTAAAGCATTTTCGTTCATTAAAGAAATAACATCCATTGGTTCATTAAAAATGGCTTCGACTGGCGCCGCTAAACAAACATCAACTTGATTATTTTCCGGATAAACTTTTGATACTTTAGGGGGAGTTGTGTCATTTAAAGTACCTGTGGCAAAAACCCATTTTCTTTTTAAATCAGTAGAATTAATGGCTATATTTTTTTTACTTTTAACATTGGTTGTAATTTCTACTTGGTAAGCTGTATTTTCCTCAAAATCTTTTTCTGCTCTGAATTGAAAAACTTCTTTTGTTGCTGTAAAAATTCCGGCAAGTATTTCGCCAACACATTGATTTGCTTCGCATTTGTCAGAAGCGCAATCTTTATTTGCGTCGCAAATTTCCCCTTGTTTTTTCCCGTCTTTTATTTTTATTAAAATATTATTTGCGTTTACTGTGTTTTCATTTAATTCATCATTAAATCCGGCTTGAATTGCCCGACACAAAGCAACGTCTTTTTCTGTATCTTTTGGATCAACCCATTTAACCACAAAAGGATTTTCAACAGGAGGCGGAGCGCAAGATTCAGTACAGCTAGTGGTATATTCAGATCCAGTTCCTTGCGCGTTACAAATTTGATGACATCCAGTGCAAGTGCTTGGGGTACAAATTTGATATGGCGGAGTTTCTCCTTCTCCTAAAAACGCTTTTAAAATAAAACTAACAATAATAAAAGCTGATAAAACAATAGCCAAACCAATAACCGCGTCAATTAAAATTTTTTTTGCTGTTTTGATTTTTTCTTCATCTCCATGAGCTGTCATCCAAATCAATCCAGCGTAAATTATTAAAATAATCGCGATAATTCCTAAAAATCCCAAGACAATATTAATAATTTTCATTATTAATATTTTTAAATCTTGGTATGGTAATCCGGATTGATTTATTACAGCATTATTAAGAAGATCTTGCGTGTTTACTGCTGCGCTTGCTGATTGAATATTAACAGCAATTGGAATAATTAACGCAATACAAAAGATAATTAAAAAAAGACTAAACAATATTTTATTGTATCGGAAAAAGTATTTTACTTTAACATTAAAATATTTAAACATTATTTACAAAATTATTCCGCCCAAGCGGAATCCCGCTTGCCTTATATTATACGTATACGTACGAAAAAGAAAGCGAAAAAAATTAAAAAATATTTTTACTTTTAAGTATATTGTTTTTGACTTTTGTATTTTTACTTTTTACTTTTTTTTATTATCTATTGTTTCTGGATATTTTATTCTTGCCAAAAAAATCTGTTTTATCAGCTATTTTGCCAATTTTTTTAAGATATTCTGTTTTTTTATTTAATTGGCTTTTTCTTTTGGCCGCTTTTTTTTGTTTTTCTTTACTGCAAGGAGACTCTAAATATTGAGTTTTTTTAACCTGAAGCACAAGTCCGCTTTGTTGAACTTGTTTTGTAAAACGTCTTAATAAACTTTCTGGAGATTCTCCTTTTTTCTTTTTAACTTCTACTGTCATATAATTAAAATCACCTCCTTAATTAGCTTGTAGCTTGTAGCTTGTAGCTTGTAGCTTGTAGCTTGTAGAAATAAAATTTCCGTTGCGTTTGAATGACAGGAATGTTAGAATGTTTTTATATTAGAATGTTTTTATATTAGAATGTTTTTATATTAGAATGTTTTAATGTTTTTCTTTCTTTTTTCTTTCCAATCTTTTTGTCATCTCAAAAATTATTTTTTGAATATTTATTGCTTCTTGAATTCCGCTTTCCATATCTCTAACCAAAACAGTTCCGTCTAAAACTTCTTTTTGTCCAATAATTAAAGCAAACAGCGCTTTATATTTTTGCGCTAATTCTAATTGTTCGCGCAATTTATTTTTAGACAAACTTTCAATCGCTTTTATTTTGCTTTTTCGAAAACTTTCAAAAAGTTTTAAAGCTTTTCTTTTTGCCATTTCTCCTAATTGAGCAATGAAAATATCATAATTTTCTTCTTTTGGCTGATGAATTAAATTTTGTTTTTGTATTTTTGAAATTACTCTTTCTAATCCAATGCCGCATCCGCAGGCTGGAGTTGTAATTCCGCCCAAAATTTCTATTAAATTATCATAACGACCGCCGCCGCCAAGCGCTATTGGTTGTTTGTTTTTTTCTTCTTCTTGATCGTCTTGCGGCCAAATCTCAAAAACAGTTCTTGTGTAATAATTTAATCCTCTTATTAAATATGGATTAAAAGAATAGGTAATTTCTAATTCATCTAAATGTTCTAAAACTTTTGTAAAATGATTTTTACATCCTTCGCATAATCCATTAACTAATTGCGGCGCTTGCTGTGTTGTTTTTTGGCAAGTTTCTTCTTTACAATTTAAAATTTCAAAAACATTTTTATCTTTGTTTAATTTAAATTTACAATCAGAACAAAGAAATCGTTTTTTGTTTTTAAAATAAGCGAGTAATTCTTTTTTATAATCTTGCCTGTCTTCTAAACAACCAAAACTATTAATTTGAATATTTGTCTTTAAGTTTAATTCTTGAAAAAATATTTGCGCTATTAAAATTATTTGCGCGTCAACAACAGGATCTTTTGCGCCTAAAATTTCAAAGTTAAATGAATGAAATTCTCGAAATTTTTCTAATCCTTTTTCATCGCGAAATAAAGATCCGATTGTATACAATTTAATTGGTTGTTGTAAATTAAACATTTGATGTTCAATATAAGATCGCGCGATACCTGTTGTAAAGTCAGAACGTAAAATAACTTTTTCATTTTTTCGAGTTGTAAAAGAAAATTTTTGCTTTTGAAAAATATCGCTATTTTTTCCTATGGCTTTTTCAAAAAGAAACGCATCTTCTAAAATTGGCGTGTCTATTTTTTTGAAATTAAATTCCTGGGTGATTTTTTGAATTTTTTTTATCAAATATTGCCAAATCCATTGTTTTTTTGGCAAAATATCATTCATTCCTTTTAAAATTTGGATTGGTTTTATTTTTTCTTTTTTAATAATTTTTTCTTCTATATTTCTTTTTGGTCGTCTAGGCATAAAAAGGGGAAAGTAAAAAAATAAAAAGTAAAAAATTTCAAATTTCAAATTTAATGTCTACCTACGGTACCGTGCCTGCGGCAGGTAGAGATCTGCCGAAGGCAGAAAAACCACAGATTAAAAACATTTAAACAATAAACATAATTTTAAAGACTAAATTTTTAATTTTAAATGAATTTTAATTTACTAAATTTTAAATTGATTTAATTTTTTTTCTTTCTATAGCTATTCTTTCTTTTAAGATTATATTTTTCTTGTTTTAATCACTAAACTTTGGCAAATTTCTGACTTAATTATCAAATTAACTGTGTCATCCCGAGCGAAGTCGACTCAATTACAAATTAACTGTGTCATCCCGAGCGAACGAGCATAGCGAGTGAGTCGAGGGATCCCTTAAATTAATTTATAAATAAAGCTAAAGTAAAGGGATTTCTCTATTTCGCTCGTCCCGAATAAACTTCGGGACTCGCTTCAGTCGAAATGACAACATG
>CAYHOD010000025.1:0-9793 GCA_964358215.1 uncultured Gammaproteobacteria bacterium
AATCGCTAAAAAATAAAATTAATTAACAAAATAATTTTATGAATTTAGAAAAAATAAAAAAAGTTCATATTATTGGCATAGGCGGGATTGGCGTAAGCGCTGTGGCTAAGATGATGTTAAAATTAGGCAAAAAAGTAAGCGGGTCAGATATGAATTCTTCAGAAATAATTAAGGATTTAAAAAATAGAGGAGTTTTAATTTATTCAAAACATAAAAAAGAAAATTTATTTTCGGATGTTGATTTAATTATTTATTCTTCAGCAATATCAAAAAATAATCCAGAATTATTACAAGCCAAAAAATTTCAAACTGCAAACTGTAAACTGCAACCTAAAAAGCTACAAGCTACAAGCTATAAGCTAATTTTGAGTTATCCTGAATTTTTAGGAGAATTAAGCAAAGAAAAATTTACCGTCGCAGTTTCAGGAACAAATGGTAAAAGTACCACTACCAGTATGTTGGGTTTAATTTTAGAAGTGGCAAAAACCGATCCAACAATAATTGTAGGCAGTAAAGTCTATCAACCAACATGGGAAGAAAATTTTAGAATGGGTAGCAGAAATTATTTTATTGTTGAAGCGTGCGAGCATCAAGCAAATATGTTAAATTTAAACCCACATTTTATAATTTTAACTAATATTGAAGAAGATCATTTGGATTATTATCGAGACATCAATCACATTAGAGAGACTTTTCAAAAGTATGTAGAAAAATTACTTCCAAACGGAATTCTAATAGCTAATAACGATGATAAAAATATTCAAATAATTTTGAAAAAAATAAAAAAACCAAAATTTGAAATATTTACTTTTGGGCAAAGCAAAAAAGCGGATTATCAGATAAAAAATATTATAAAAAAACCGGGATTAATAAAATTTACTATTAAATATCATAAAATTGGAGAAGAATTCACCCTGCGAGTCCCTGGGTTGTTTAATGTTTATAACGCAACCGCGGCAATCATTGCGGCTACTGAAATGAATGCGCCATTAAATATTATTAAAAAAGTTTTAAAAAATTTCAAAGGGATTTGGCGAAGGTTTGAAAAAATTGGGGAGAAAAATGGCGCGATAATTATTTCTGATTACGCTCACACTCCAACCGCTATTCAAGGGACTATTCAAGCGGCGAAAGATTTTTATCCGAATCGCAGAATTGTTGTTGCGTTTCAGCCGCATCATCGGGACCGAACAAAAAAATTGTTCAATGATTTTGTTAAATCTTTTGACAATGTCGATCTTTTAATTTTATCTGAAATTTTTGACGTAGAAGGAAGAGAGGATAAAAAAAATAAAAATATTAGCTCAAAAGATTTGGTTCAAGCAATTCAAAAAAGACCCGTTTTTAAAGATAAACAAATCTTGTATGCGAAAGATTTAAAAGAAACTAAAAAATTAATTTTAAAAAATTTAGAATCAAATGATTTAATTTTACTTATGGGAGCAGGGGATATTTACAAGATAAAACTTTTATGAAATTTATACAGCAATTAAAACAATTTGATTGGATAATAATAGGAGTAGTATTTTTTTTAACTATTTTTGGATTAATTATTCAATATAGTTTATCTTTAAATCAAGAAGTAATTAGTTTTTCAAATTTTAATAAACAACTTATTTTTGCAATTATTGGATTAATTTTAATGTTTTCAATCAGTTTTTTAAATTGGAATTTTATTTTAAAAAATTATGCGATTTTTTTGTATATTTTTATTTTAATTTTATTAATTTTAGTTTTATTTTTAGGAAAAACCTTTAGAGGAACGCAAGGTTGGATTAATTTGCCATTTGGAATTAATGTTCAAATAGTAGAATTAGCTAAAATAATTTTAGCGGTTACTTTGGCTAAATATTGGAGCAGTAAAATTTATAATATTCAAAATTTTAAACACGTTATTCTAACAGGAATAATAACATTGATTCCTTTTGCATTAGTTGTTTCACAGCCAGATTTAGGATCCGCTTTAATTTTTTTTGGTCTTTGGTTGGGAATGATTTTTTTAATTTCCAGACCTAAAAATTTAATTTTAATTTTTATAATTTTTATTTTAATTTTTGGAATAGGATGGTTTGGATTAAAAAATTATCAAAAAGATAGAATTATTACTTTTATCAACCCTCAGGCAGATCCTTTAGGCAGAGGATATCAAACAATTCAATCTACTATTGCCGTTGGTTCTGGACAATTTTGGGGTCGTGGATTAGGATTAGGGCCGCAAAGTCAATTAAAATTTTTACCCGAAGCAAGAACCGATTTTGTTTTTGCCGTTATTGCCGAAGAATTAGGAATAATAGGAGCGTTTTTAGTTTTATTTTTTTTTGGAATTTTATTTTATCAATTTTGGAAAACAATTAAAATAATGCGCGATGATTTTAATGTTTTTTTAATTTTAGGATGCGCTTTAATATTTTTTATAGAAATTTTTGTTAATATCGGTATGAATATTGGTTTAGCGCCAATCACTGGAATTTCGTTGCCATTTTTAAGTTATGGCGGAAGTTCTCTTTTGGTAAATTTATTTATAATTGGAATTTTGCAAAGTATAATTAGAAGAAATAAATAAATAATTTACAAAACTTTGGTAAATTTCTGACTTAATTATCAAATTAACTGCGTCATCCCGAGCGAATGAGCGTAGCGAATGAGTCGAGAGATCCCTTAAATAATTAAAAATTAAATATTAAAATGTAAAATGACAATTAACTAAGAGTAATCCGTAATCCGTAACTCGTAACTATAATTTGCCAAAGGCAAATTATTAATTTAATTACTAATTACGAGTTACGAGTTACTTTTATTTATTTATCATTTGGATTTTTCTTCCTTCGGTAGATCCCTGCCTGCCGAAGGCATGGTGCCGTAGGCAGAGATATTTGGATTTAGTTTAATTTGATTTTTAAATTTTGATTTTTTAGATTTCTCCATTTCGCTCCAGTCGAAATGACAATATGATTGGTTAAATATTTTTTTGCCAAAGCTTAGTAATTTACACTTGAAAAAAAATAATTGAAGAGTAAAATAAAAAACAATAAAAATAATTTTTATTTTTTAATTAATTGTCATTATGAAAATCAAATTTCTTACAAAAGATATAGATCTTACCGTTTCTCTTAAAGATTATATAGAAAAGAAAATTCAGAATTTTATGAAGACTCATTTTAAGAATATTTTAGAAATTTTAGAAATACACTTAGATTTAAGTATCAATCATCATCATCGTCATGGCAAAGTTCAAAGAGTGGAAATAATGATTTACGCGCCGCATCAAATTTTACGAGTTGAAGAATCTGCCAATGACATATACACTGCTTTTGATAACATTATTCCTAAATTAGAAACACAGATTGAAAAATATAAACATAAATCTTTTAGTAAAAATAAAAAAAGTAGGAAAAAATTAGAAGAAAATCAAATACTCTGAATCACAAAATATCATAATATAAAGAAATTTTTTAATTTTTTTGCTGCGGAACTCGCTCATTATCACTCGCTCAAACAGTCCTCGCTACAAAAATTAAAAAATTTCTTTATTCCATAAGCCGAGGTAAATATAACTTTTTATTTTTTAATTAAAACAATTATGAACAAAATAAAAATTTTGATTGTGGAAGACGATTTATTTTTAAGAAAAATTTGTCAAAAAAAATTAGAGAAACAAGGATTTGAAGTTTTTTTGGCGGAAGATGGAAAAATTGGTATAGAACAAGCCAAAAAAAATCATCCGGATTTAATTTTATTGGATATTATTTTGCCAAATGTCGATGGATTTGAAGTTTTAAAAGCTCTTAAAGATGATCCATCTACAAATTTAATTCCAATAATTTTATTAAGCAATTTAGGACAAAAAGAAGACATAGATAAAGGATTATCTTTAGGCGCCGAAGATTATCTCATTAAAGCCCAGTTTTCTACTCAAGAAATAGTTAATAAAATTAATGAGACGTTAGAAAAAGTAAAAAGTAAAAAGTAAAAAGTAAACGAATTTATCAAAATTTATGTCAATTTTATTTTTTTTAATTTAATTTATTTTTTAATAAATTAAAAAAGGAGAAAAATATGGAATCAATTCAAACAGGAGTCGGCAGAAGTAATAATGCCGATTCTCAAAAGGCCGGACAAGAGGCTTGTCAGCAGGCGATTGATCAAATAAAGGAAAAACCAGATTTAATTATGGTTTTTTCTTCTGTTGCTTTGGATCAAGAAAAAATGCTTCAAGGAGTTAATTCAGCGGCTCAAGGCGCGATAGTTGTTGGTTGTAGCGATTCAGGGGAAATTACAACCCAAGGATCTGTTCGCGGACACGTAGTAGTTATGGCTATATCTTCAGATAAAATTAAATTTACAATTGGTTTAGGGAAAAATGTAAAAGAGAATAGTTTTCGCGCTGGTCAAGAAGCAGCCGAAGAAGTTATAAAAAAAGCCCCGGAAAAAATTTCTCTTTTTGTTAGTCTTTTGGAGGGTTTGACTGGAAATGGCGCCGCAATTGTAAGAGGATTTAAAGCGGCCTTAGGAGAACATTTTCCAATTATTGGCGGTTCAGCCGGGGATGATTTTGCTTTTAAAAAAACCTTTGTTTATTATAAAGATCAAGTGTTAACCGACACAACAATTGGCATTGGCTTGTCTGGCGAATTTTCTTGGGGAGTTGGTGTAAAACACGGTTGGGAGCCAATTGGTTTGCCAATGATAGTAACTAAATCCGAAGGAGCTGTGATTAAAGAAATTAACAACAAACCAGCCTTAAGTATTTATCAAGATTATTTTGGTAAAAGAGCTGAAGAATTAATTAAAGAGCCTATTGCTAAAATGGCATACACTTATCCGTTAGGAATGACGGTAAAAGGTTCTTCGGAATTATTAATTGTTGATGTTGTGATTGCGAATGAAAAAGGAGAAATTACTTGCGCGGCAGAAGTTCCACAAGGATCAGAAATTCGTTTAATGTTGGGAGATCCAGAAAAAGCTATTCAAGCGGCAAAAGAAGCAGCTGAAAATGCTTTAAACCAACTTAAAGGCGCTGCGCCTAAGGCTATTTTTGTTTTTGATTGCATGGCGCGTCATAAATTATTAGGCGCTCAAATTAATGAAGAAATACAAGCCATTCAGAATGTTTTAGGTCAAAAAATTCCTTTGCTTGGATTTTATACTTATGGAGAACAAGCCCCATTAGGAAGTAAAATCGATTCAAATATTTGTAATTCTGTTTTTCATAATGAAACAATGTGTCTTTTGGTTCTAGGAGAAAAATCCTAATTAGCTTGTAGCTTCTTAACTTGTAGCTTGTAGAAATAATAAAAGCGTAAAACGTAAATATCAATATCAAAAGACAAAATGTTAAATAAGAAAAAAGTAACCCGCAATCAGTAGGCGAGTATAATTTGGAAAGGTAAATATTAATTTTAATTACTGGTTACCGGTTGCTCATTATTGATTATTTTTTTGTTAATTGTTTTTATGTTTGATTTTTTTAAAAGAAAATGCGAACAACCAATAGAAGAAGCGGCTAAACTTAAAACTGCTTTATTGGAATTAGATAAAATTACAAAAATGCTTGTTAAAAGAGATCTCGCGCTTTATGATTCTAAAGAAAAATTAACAATAGAAAAAGGCAAAATGGATGCTGCGATTAATAGTTTAACCGACGGATTGATAATAATTAATTTAGAACAAAAAATTATTTTAATTAATTCTAAGGCTGAAAATATTTTAAATTTAAAAAATGGAATATTAATAGGAAAAACTTTATCTGAATTTATTGATTTGCCTTACATAAAAGAACTTTATGAAATTTTAACTAAAACAGAAGGGCATTGCAGAGATAAAAAATGCGAATTAGTTTTAAAAAAACCAGCAGAAGAAATTTTTGAAATGCAAACTACCCCAGTTATTACTCAATCTCAAGAAACCATTGGAACGCTAATTATTTTGCACGACATTACCCGAGAAAAATTAATTAATAAAATGAAATCAGAATTTGTTACTATTGCCGCTCATCAATTAAGAACTCCTTTAACCGGAATTAAATGGACATTAGAAATGATTCTTAATGAAGATGAAGGACAAATAAATCAAGAACAAAAAGAACTTTTATCTAAAGCCTATAAGAGTAATGAAAGAATGATTAAATTAATTAATTCATTGTTAATTGTTTCCAATCTTGAAGAAGGTCGTTTTATTTATAAATTATCAGAAATTCAAATAGAAGATTTAATTCAAGAAATTATTGAAAATTTTGAAGTTCAAATAAAAAATAAAAATATTGAATGTATTTTAAATAAACCAGAAAAATACTTATCCAAAGTAAAGGTTGATTTAGAAAAAATACAAATGACTTTAGAAAATTTAATAGACAATGCCATAAAATACACACCTCAAAAAGGGAAGATAATTATTTCTTTAAAAGAAGAAAATAAAGAAATAAAAATATCTGTTAAAGATTCTGGGATGGGAATTTCAAAACAAGATCAAGAAAAATTATTTACTAAATTTTTTAGAAGCGAAAAAGCGCTAAAAACAGAAACAGATGGATCGGGACTAGGTCTTTTTATTGTTAAAAATATTATTGAAGCGCACAAAGGAAAAATTTGGGTTGAAAGCGAAGAAAAAAAAGGAAGTATTTTTTATTTTACTTTACCGATTATTTAATTTTTATGATAATTTTTCAAAATGTTACAAAAACATATTCAAATTTAACAGCTTTAAAAAATATTAATTTACACATAGAGCCAGGAGAATTTGTTACAATTGTTGGACAAAGCGGCGCAGGAAAAACAACCCTAATTAAACTTTTAATTGCCGAAGAAAAAATAACCGAAGGAGAAATAATTATAGGAGGATGGAATATTACAAATATTTCTGATCAAGAAATTCCAACATTAAGACGACAAATCGGAGTTGTTTTTCAAGATTTTAAATTATTGCCAAAAAAAACAGTTTTTGAAAATGTAGCTTTTGCATTAGAAGTAATCGGAGCTTCTTATCAAGAAATTAAAAAAATTGTTCCGCAAGTTTTAAAAATTGTAGGGCTGGAAGAAAAAGCAAATTGTTTTCCAGATCATCTTTCCGGAGGAGAAAAACAACGAGTAGTTATTGCCAGAAGTCTTTCTCATCGTCCAAAACTTTTAATTGCCGATGAACCAACTGGTAATTTAGATTCTATTAATGCCCAAGAAATTATTAATTTACTTTTAAAAATTAATAAATTTAAAACAACAGTAGTTTTAGTTACGCACAATAGAGAAATAGTAAACATTTTAAAAAAAAGAGTGATAACATTAGACAGAGGAATAATTATCGGAGATCAAGATAAAGGAAGATACGTTATATAAAATGCAAAATTAAAATAGATAAAAGTAACCAGTAACCAGTCACGAGTAACGAGTACAATTTGGAAAGGCAAACAACAAAAATGCAAAATGCAAATCTCAAAATGTAAAATGACAATGCAAAATTCAAAAATATAAATTTAAGTAATGAATAATTTTTACATTTTTATTTGTCATTTTGATTTTTTCTCCCTTCGGCAGATCTCCCGCAGGGAGAGATTTTTACATTTTGATTTTTTATTACTGGTTCCTTTATTATTTATCTATTTTGATTTTCCTTAATCCGTGATTCTTAAATCTTAATTCATATTTTTTATGTTTTTTTCTATTTTTAGAGATATAAAAATAGCTTTTCAAAATTTCTATCGCAATGTAGGACTTTTTTTAGTTACAATAATAATTATTATTTTAGCTTTATTTTCAATTAATCTTTTAATAGTTTTAAATATTTTAACAAACGCTTCAATTAATGTCATTAAAAATAAAATAGACATTAGCGTTTATTTCAAGCCAGAAATATCACAAGAGCAAGTACATTCTATCAAATCTCGCTTAGAAGTATTACCTGAAATTAAAAATGTTCAATTTTTACAAAAAAAAGACGCTTTATTAAAATTTCAAAAAATACATAAAAATGATCCTAAAATTTTAGAAGCTTTACAAGAATTAGATGATAATCCCTTGGGCGATAGTTTAATTATTCAAGCAAAAGAAATAAGAGATTATAAAATTATTTTAAATATTTTAAATGAAAAACAATATAATAATTATATTTATGACAAAGATTTTGGCGATTATGAAAAATATATTAATCAACTTAATCTTTCTAGTAAAAAAATTCAACAAATTATTTTAGTTATTTCATTTCTTTTTAGTTTAATTGGAATTTTAGTTATTTTAAACACAGTAAAAATAACTATTTATACGCGTCGCGAAGAAATTGGAATTATGAAACTTGTGGGAGCGACCAATTGGTTTATTAAAATTCCTTTTATTTTAGAAACAATTATTTGTAATCTTTTTGCTTTTTTAATTTGTATAATTATTTTTTATCCATTTTTATACATCATTCAACCTTTAATTGTTGGATTTTTAGAAGATTATAATTTCAATATCATAATTTATTTTAAACAACATTTTTTACAAATTTTTGGTTGGCAATTTGTATTTGTTATAATTCTTGCTATTATAAGTAGTAGTTTGGCAATAAAAAAGTATTTAAAAATATAGAAAATATGAATTAAGAATTACGAATCAAGAATTAAGGTTAAGAAATTAAATCATTATCTCCCTTCGGGAGATCTGCCGTAGGCAGAAAAATTGAGAATTTTTACTCTATCTTTCTACAACCTAAAAAGCTACAAGCTAATTATTTTCCCGGGTCGTCTAATGGCAGGACAGCTGGTTTTGGTCCAGCTAATTGAGGTTCGAATCCTTGCCCGGGAGCCAAATTGTATGTTGCGAGTTTGTTGCCTTGATGTTTCGGCAGATAAATTATACTGATATTGTTAAAAAGATTGTGGACGCATTGGGTGTTTCACTTGATGTTTTAATGAAATAAAATTATGCCAAAAATAAAAGATTTACCCGAAGACCAAAGACCAAGAGAGAAGTTGTTAAAATTTGGACCAGAGGCGTTGTCCGATAAAGAACTTTTGGCGATTTTGATTGGTCACGGATTGAAAGGAAAATCTGCAATAGACATGGCGGAAGAACTATTGAATGAATACAAGAACCTGAAAGGATTGGCAGGTAAACGCCTTGATGAATTTATGAAAATTAAGGGGATAAAAGAAGCAAAGATTATCAAAATTGCTGTAGCGTTTGAGATAGCAAAACGAATTTATTTTACATAAAAATATGTCAAAAAAAGAAAACAACATAACAATTACCGACCCGTTCAAAAACAAAAAGCATATCAATTATGCTCTTGTTGAATCAGTCCGCCCGATGATGTACAAGGCCCTAAAGTATTGGGGTAAAAAACCGCATAATATCTTTAGAAAGTATATAGAAAATTATACAAAGGAAAACGAAATCGTATTAGACGCATTTGCCGGTAGTGGTATTACCCCATTGGAAGCAGTGCAGGTGAACAGAAAAGCAGTGGCTATAGATCTCAATCCGGTTTCTACTTTTATGATTGAGAGGTTAGCCAAACCACTTAATTACTCAAAATTTGGAAAATACTATAGCGAAATACTTGAAAAATTTATCGAGAAAGAAAAAGAACTGGGGCTTTTCATTACTAAATGCGAAAAGTGCAAGAATACCGCCAGAGTTACAGGGACTCACTGGGACGATAGTACACCAATACTCATAAGATATGAATGCTCTTGTACGAAAGGCATTCAAGGCAAAATCCCTGATGATTTTGATAAAAAAATTATCCAAAAAACAAACGGCTTAGAAATTCCTTACTGGTACCCAAAAGATGAATTTCCAAAAACTGATTTTTTCAAATCTGT
>CAYHOD010000026.1:0-9754 GCA_964358215.1 uncultured Gammaproteobacteria bacterium
ATAGTTAATTTATGATTGTCTCGACTCACTCGCTACGCTTGTTCGCTCGGAATGACACATGCACATTCTGTCATTTCGACTGTAATGGAGAAATCCCTTGAATTCTACAGTTTAAGAGATCCACGACTTCGCTCGGAATGACATAATTGCATTGTTATTTTTACCTTTTAATTAAGGAATCTCAAGAAATTTGCCAAAGTTTAGGTTTTAGTGTTATAATGTTATTATGTTAAAATATTTTTATGTCTAAAAAAGAAAAAGATAATTTAAACAAAACAGATGAAATTTTTACAGAAAAAATTGAGCCTTCTTTTATTTCTGAAGAAATGAAAGTTTCTTATTTGGATTATGCAATGTCTGTTATTGTTACCCGGGCTTTGCCAGATGTGCGAGATGGATTAAAGCCAGTTCATCGCAGGATACTTTATGCAATGTGGGATATGGGACTTAAGGCCGGAAGTAAATTTAGAAAATCCGCAACAGTCGTTGGGGAAGTTTTGGGAAAATATCATCCGCACGGAGATGTTGCTGTTTATGATTCAATGGTTAGAATGGCGCAGGATTTTTCAATGCGTTATTTATTAATTAAAGGACAAGGAAATTTTGGTTCAATGGACGGAGATAGCGCGGCGGCTATGAGATATTGTATAACAGGCGACACTTTGGTTCTAACAAATAAAGGAATAATTCCGATTAAAACAATTTCTCAAAAAAATGAAGAAGAAATTGATTTAACAATTTTAAATTATCAGGGCAAGAAAAAAAATGCTGATAAATTTTTTAATTCTGGAAAACATAATATTATAAAATTAGTTACCAAAGACGGAAACGAAATAAAAGGATCAGAAAATCATCCTTTGCTTGTTTGGAGACTCAATGAATTTAATGCGCCTACCTTTGAATGGAAATTATTAAAAGATATTACGCAGGATGATTATTTAATTATTAATAGAAATTTTTCTTTGTTTAGTGAAAAAAATCTTGATTTAAAAAAATATTATCCAACAATTAATTTAAAATATAAAAATATTGATTTGCCACAATCAATGAATAATGAATTGGCGTTTCTATTGGGCGCATTAGTTTCTGAAGGCAGTTTCCATCGAGGACAAATTTTATTTAACAATAAAGATATTAATTTTTACAATAAAATAAAAAAAATTATTTTATCTCAATTTAAAGGAATTGAAATATATGAAAGAGACATTAAGGGTGATTGCAAGGAATTAAGTATTTATCATCAGAAAGTGGTTAATTTTTTAAACAATATTGGGCTGTCTTTTAAAAAATCAGCAGAAAAAGAAATTCCTTTTTCTGTATTACGCTCTAAAAAAGAAATAATTAAACAATTTTTGATCGCTCTTTTTGAAGGAGATGGATCTGTAATTTACAAAACAGATAAACGACACAACGGCAAATCAATTGAATTAACCTATAATTCTAAAAGTAAAATTTTAATTGATCAATTAAAAATTGTTCTTTTAAATTTTGGCATTGTAACAACTTGCCCTTATCAAGATCCAAGAAATGAATGTTTAAAATTGATTATTTCTGGCGTAGAAAATATTAGTAAATTTTATAAAGAAATTAATTTTTTCTCTCAAAGAAAAAAAGCGGCGCTATCTAAAATAAAAAAAATTAACGATAAAAGAATGAGCAAAACCGATTGGATTCCATATCTTAATAATTATTTAAGAAAAAATTATCAAAATTCTTTTATTCATAAAAATAATTTTGATCGATATAATAATTTAGAAAAAAATTATTTAGAATTAACAAAATTTTTAAATAATCGAGATTTTAAAATGATTGCCTGGCTTAGAAAAAATAAATTTTTCTTTACAAAAGTTAAATTCATAGAAAGATTAAACAATAAAGAAAATGTTTATTCAATAAAAGTAAAAAGCGATTGTCATTCATTTATTGCAAATGGTTTTATTAATCATAATACAGAAGCAAAATTAGCGTCAATTGCCGAAGAATTGCTTTTTGATATTGAAAAAAATACAGTCAAATTTATTCCAAATTACGATGAATCTCACAAAGAACCATTGGTTTTGCCGGCTAAATTGCCAAATTTATTACTTAATGGAAGTATGGGAATTGCTGTTGGTATGGCAACAAATATTCCACCGCATAATTTGTCTGAAATTTGCCAGGGAATTATTTATTTAATAGATCACCCTGAATGTCTTACAGAAGAATTGATGAATTTTATCAAAGGACCAGATTTTCCAACCGGCGGAATTATTTATAACGCCAATGAAATAAAACAAGCTTACACAACCGGCAAGGGGAGTATTCCAATACGATCAAAAACCGAGATCATTGAAGATCATCCTGGTTATTTTAAAATTATTGTTTCGGAAATCCCTTATCAAGTTAACAAAGCGCAATTATTAGAAAAAATTGCTGAATTGATTAAAAATAAAAAAATTGAAGGAATAAAAGATTTGAGAGATGAATCAAATAAAGATGGCGTTAGAGTGGTTATTGAATTAAAAAAAGACGCTTTCCCTCAAAAAATTTTAAATAGTCTTTTTAAATTAACTCAACTTCAAGACACTTTTCACGTCAATATGATTGCTTTAATTGATGGGATTCAACCAAAAGTCTTGACTTTAAAATCAATTTTAGAAGAATATGTAAAACATCGAGAAATTATTATTAAAAGAAAAACCGAATTTGATTTATTTCAGGCAAAAGAAAGGGCTCATATTTTAGCAGGATTAAAAATTGCTTTAGCCAACATTGACGAGATTATAAAAATAATTAAAAAGTCAAAAGATAGAGAAGAAGCTAAAAATAATTTAATCAAAATATTTAAATTAAGTGAAAAACAAACAGTGGCTATTTTAGAAATGAAATTACAACAATTAGTTAATTTAGAAAAAATAAAAATAGAACAAGAATTAAAAGAAAAATTAGAATTAATTAAAAAATTAGAAGCAATTTTAGTTAGTAGAAAGAAAATTTTAAATATTATAAAAGAAGATTTAATAAAGCTGCAAGAAAAATTTCAAGATGAAAGAAGAACCCGAATAGATATTCAGGAAGTAAAAGAGTTTGCGCAGGAAGATTTAATTCCAAATGAACCCTGTGTTATTATAATCACTCATGATGGATATATAAAACGAATAGCCCCGGAAACTTTTAAAGTTCAAGATAGGGGGGGCAAAGGGATTATGGGATTAACAACCAAAGAAGAAGACGTTGTTGAACATTTATTTACAACAACAACTCATTCTGATTTATTATTTTTTACTTCTCAAGGAAAAGTTTTTCAATTAAAAGCTTATGATGTTCCAATCGCTTCTCGAACAGCCAAAGGGCAAGCCTTGGTTAATTTTTTACAAATTGCTTCGGATGAAAAAATTTCAGCTCTTCAACATTTAGCCGAATTAAAAAATTGTAAACACTTGGTTATGGCTACTGAAAAAGGAATAATTAAAAAAGTGGATATTTCTGATTTTGTTAATGTCAGACGCTCTGGATTGATCGCGATTAAACTCAAAAAGGACGATCTTTTAAAATGGGTTAAACCTTCCACAGAAAAAGACGAGATTATTTTAGTCACCGCTTTGGGCAAAGCAATTAAATTTAAAGAAAAACAAATTAGAAAGATGGGAAGAACGGCAGCCGGAGTGCATGGAATTAGACTGAAAAAAAATGATAAAGTAATAGAAATGGATATTATAAATTTTAACAATAAAAACGCAAAACTTTTAGTTGTTACCAAAAATGGATTAGGAAAATTGAGTAAATTAGATTTATATCGCTTGCAAGGACGAGGCGGATCCGGAGTAAAAACCGCAAAAATTACAGATAAAACAGGAGAAATTGTTTCAGCAATGGTGATTGATGAAACAATTTTTTCGCAAGAATTAACAGGCGATTTAGTTATTATTTCTATTCAAGGACAAGTTATTCGTCTTCCTTTTAAAAAGATTCCTGTTTCTAGCCGTGCCACTCAGGGGGTAAGATTAATGAGATTTAAAAACAAAGACGATAAAGTGGCTTCAGTAACATTGGTCTAAAATTAGCTTGTAGCTTCTTAGCTTGTAGAAAAATCAAAATTTAAAAATCAAAATGACAAATTAAAATTAAAAATTGAATCATTATCTCCCTTCGGGAGATCCCTGCCTGCCGTAGGCACGGTACCGTAGGCAGAAAAATTATAAAATTAAAAATTGCGGAAATCTTCTTTTAGAAAATTTTTGTCTATTTTGTATGGGAAAAATTTTAGGTATTGATTATGGCAAAAGTAAAATTGGAATAGCTTTAGCTGATGAACAACTAAAAATAGCCGTTCCTTTTAAAATTATAAAAAATCAAGGAAGAAAAATTGTCTTGCAAGAATTAAAAAAAATTTGCGAGCAAGAAAATGTAAAAAAAATTATTATTGGAGAACCCAGTAGATTAACAAATAATAATCAACAAATCATAATTGAAATTGAAAAATTTATTAAACAAGCAGAAAGTTTTTTAAAAATCCCGATTAATTTTAAAGATGAAAGAATGACAACTAAAATGGCAAAAAATTTACTTAAAGACAGTAAAATAAAAGACGATGATTCTGTCGCGGCAATGATTATTTTACAAGATTATTTAGATGAAAAAATACATTACCAAAAGGATTAAACATTTTTAAAAGAATCTTAATTTTCAATTTTTATAATCCGTAATTCATTATTCATTATTCATTATTCATATTTTATGTTGGGACAAAAAAATTTGACAAAATTATGATAAAATATAGTATTATAATATATTTTAATTACATTGCTAAATAGAAGTAACTATTCTAATATGCCAAGATACATATCGCGTAAAATTGAATCATTAGTTAAACAAGATTTAAAACATTTTCCCGCTGTTGCTATTCTTGGTTCCAGACAATGCGGAAAATCAACCCTGACAAAAAAACTTGGAAAGGGTATAAAAAATTTTTTATATTTAGATTTAGAATTACCATCTGATTTAAGAAAACTAAGCGATCCAGAATTTTTTTTCGATGTAAATAAAAACAAAACAATATGTTTAGACGAAATACAGATTAAACCAGAACTTTTTTCAGTGTTGAGGGGAGTTATTGATAAAAATAGGCAAAATGGAAAATTTATAATTTTAGGTTCAGCTTCGCCTGCATTAATGCGAGAAGCGTCCGAGTCTTTAGCTGGTCGCATTTCTTTTATTGAGCTTACGCCTTTTACTATTAGTGAAATAAAACACTTACGGGCTTTTAATTTAAATAATTTTTGGCTTAAAGGCGGATATCCTCAAAGTTTTTTAGCAAAAAATAATAATATTAGTTATCGCTGGCGAGAAAATTTTATTAAAACTTTTATAGAACGAGATCTTCCGAAATTAGACATCAAAATATCTTCAATAAAATTGCAACGATTTATAAGAATGTGCGCGCATTTTCATGGCCAATTAATTAATGCGCAAAAGATTGGACAATCCTTAGGCATTTCTTATCACACAGCTGAACATTATATTGATCTTTTTGAAAAAGCGTATATTTTACGAATTCTTTTGCCATTTGAATATAATTTAAAAAAAAGATTGATTAAATCGCCAAAATTATATATTCGCGATTCAGGAATTGCGCATAGTCTTTTGGAAATTTCTACTTTTAATGATCTGCTAGGTAATCCTTGCGCTGGCGCGTCATGGGAAGGATTAATGATTGAAAATATTCTCACTGAACTTCCAGAATGGAATGGATATTTTTATAGAACGCGTTCTGGCAATGAAATAGATTTAATTCTTGTTAAAGGCAAAACAAAAATTGCGATTGAATTTAAATTATCAACAGCGCCAATAGTTTCAAAAGGTTTTTATTTAGCAATAAAAGATTTGAATATTACAAAAGCGTTTATAATATCACCAATTAATGACATGTTTCAAATTAATAAAAATGTTTATATTGCCGGATTACGCGCATTTTTAGATTTTATAAAATAATTTTTATAATCCGTAATTCATTATTCATATTTTGTGTGGATAAAAAAAATTACAAAAGATGAGAAACATAAACAACATTTATAGAATAGAATTTTCAAAAAAATTATTTATACATTTATCCTGACAAAATAAATATATGAAAATAAAGCGACCTAAATCAGAACAGCCAATTCCAAACAACATCAAAAAAGTTTTTAATAAACTCCTGACAAATAATATTTTTATTTTACCATTATTTTTCTATATTTAATTATTTCGCGGCTATGTTTTTTTTGAGCGGAAATTTTAATTAAATTTAAACCGGGTTGAAGATTTATTATTTTATTAAAACTTCCATCGCTATTTTTAAAAATTTCTTGATCATTAATTGACACATTTGCGCCAATGTCTGTTTTCCCAATTATTTTAATAATTGATTCAGAAAGAATTAAATTATCAGAAGGTTCATGAATTATTAATATTGGCGGACTAATAATATTTTTTACTTCAAAAAACACATAAAATAAAAAAATAATTAAAACAATTCCGATCAAACTTTTTTTAAAAATATTAGAAATAAACAACAAATAAACTTTATTTTTTGCTTTTGGAAAAATATTAGAATTTTTTTTATGTAAAAATACACGTTCTTTTTGATATAATTCAAAAATTTCTTTTAAATTTAATTCTAATGTTTTAGCGTAAATTTTTAAAAAATTTTTTAAATAAATTTCTCCTGGAATTTCTTGATAATTGCCTGTTTCTATGGCAATTAAATATTTCATTTGTATTCCGGTTAATTCTTCGATTTTTAATAAATCCATTTGTTTTTCTTCTCTTGCTTTTTTAAATTTTTCTCCCAAAGTTTCACTTGATATTTTTTTAGAAATAAAATTCATAAAAATAACTTTTTAGCTCCGAGGCAAATTCCCCTCGAAATTTTACGGGGTAAGCTTGTAAAAATAATATAAATGTAAAATGTAAAATTAATATTTGTTTTATATTTTGCATCTTGAATTTTATTACTGATTATGAGTTACGAGTTGCCTACTTCGATTCACGCAAAGCAAGGTAAACCCGTTACTTTAATTAATCGTTTCTTCAATATATATTTCTCTTGGTTTTGCTCCATCAACCGGACCAATGATTCCCTGAGCTTCTAATAAATCCAATAAACGAGCGGCTCGAGCATAGCCAATACGTAAACGTCTTTGTAATAAAGACGCTGAAGCTCTTTTATATTTTAAAATTACTTCTTTGGCTTGAGGTAAAAGTTCGTCGTCATCATCACCATTAATGTTATTATTATTTTCAGAATCAATTGAAAAATTTTCAATATTAGAGATATTTGGTTTTTTAATAATTTCTTCTTGATATTCTGGTTTATATTTTTCTTTAATAAAAGATACAATATTTTTTATTTCTACATTAGAAACAAAAGCTCCTTGTAAACGCCTTGGTTTAGAAATTTCTGGACAAACATACAACATATCCCCGTGTCCTAAAAGTTTTTCTGCTCCGCTAGCGTCTAAAATAGTTCGAGAATCAATTGAAGAAGCAACGCTAAAAGCGATTCGCGTGGTAATATTGGCTTTAATTAAACCGGTAATAATATTAACCGATGGTCTTTGAGTGGCTAATATTAAATGAATGCCAACGGCTCGCGCCATTTGAGCTAATCGAATAATTAAAGCTTCGGCCTCTAAAGCCGCTTGCATCATTAAATCAGCCATTTCATCAATAACAATTACAATATATGGCAATTGATCTTCATTTTCTTTATTATATTCTTCAATGTTTTGTTTTTTCTTTTCAGAAAGCAGATGAAAACGATGATCCATTTCATTAACAACCCACTTTAAGGCGTTAATCGCTTTTTGAATGTCTATAATAACAGGAGTTAAAAGATGTGGTATGTCATCGTAAATAATTAACTCTACTCTTTTAGGATCAATGAAAATAAATTTTAATTGCTCCGGCTGATTTTTATAAAGCAAACCAGTTATAAAACTATTCAAACAAACTGTTTTTCCGGAACCGGTTGAACCAGCAATTAAAATGTGAGGCATTTTGCCCAAATCAGCCACCCATGTTTTTCCAGCCACATCTTTTCCTAAAGTAAGCGTTAAATGAGAATTGCTAATTTTAAATTCCTCGCTTTCTAACAGTTCTCTTAAACCGACAATAGCTGTTGATTTATTTGGAACTTCAATTCCAACTAAAGATTTTCCGGGAATTGGCGCTTCAATTCTAATTGGATGAGCTGCTAAGGTTAAAGATAGATCATTTTGCAAGGCGGTAATTCGAGATAATTTTATTCCTTCATTTGGCCTTAAAGAATATTGTGTAATTGTCGGTCCTATTTTTATTTCTCCCATTTCAACCGGGATGCCAAAATCAGATAAAGTTTTTTGAATAATTGTTTGATTATTTTTAATATTTCCGCTATCTGGTTTTTGATAATTTATATTTAATAAATCCAAGGGCAAATTTATTTGATGAATTATTTTAGATTTTTTTATAATTGGTTCTAATTTTTGAAATAAATTAATTTGTTCTTGTTCGTTTTTTACAATTGGATTTTCTTTATCTTCATGTTTTTTAATTTCAATTAAAGATTGTTCGTTGTCTGCATCTTTATTTTTAATTTTTAATTCATTTTTTTGTTTTAATTTAATATTTTTTATAAATTCATAAATTTTGAGAAAAAAATTATGCCAAGCTAAAAGCGAAGTGTTAAACATTAATAAAAGAGCGATAATTAAACAGGCGTTTAAAATTATTTGCGCTCCCCAAACGCCCATTATTTTATTTAAAGGATAATTCATTAAAAATCCTAAATATCCTCCATTGTTATATTGAGAAAAGCCAGCTTTAAAATTATCTGGCAATTTAGTGAAAAATTGAAATAAGCCGGAAAAACTTAAAATCAATAAAAAAAGCCCTAAATAATTTGTTTTATTAAAAATATATTTAGAGCTTAAAAATAAATAAGCAAGAAGAATTAAAAGAAAAGGAATAATCCATTTCCCCCAACCAAAAATTAATGTTAAAAAATTATCTAGAAATTTTCCAAAACCGCCGGCTGTTTCAATTAAACTTAAAAAACAAATTAAAGCAAAAGCGATTAGTAAAACAACTTTAACTCCCTTTTTTGTTTCTGAATTAATTTCAAAATGAAATTTTGGTTTATTGTTTTTTTTATTTTTTTTGTATTTCATTTTGATATTTTAACATATCAAGACAATAAAAACAAACCTAATAACTAAACTTTGGCAAAAAAATATTTAACCAATCATATTGTCATTTCGACTGGAGCGAGCCCCTCGACTTTGCTCGGGGCAGGCTCCGTGAGCGAAATGGAGAAATCCCTTTATTTTAGCTTAATTTATAAACTAATTTAAGGGATCCCTCGGCTTCGCTCGGGATGACACAATTAATTTGATAATTAAGTCAGAAATTTGCCAAAGTTTTGCTAATAACTAAAATTTTTAATTTCTCTGCCTTCGGCAGATCCCTGCCTGCCGTAGGCACGGTACCGTAGGCAGATAATTAATCCCAATTAACCCAAACAATATTTAAATGCCAAGTTTTGACTTATTTCGGAAAGATTTCGGAAGTCGGACTTCCGAAATTACCTTCCAATAAAATCAAAAACAGCCGCTTGAAGCAGCTGTTTTTTAAAATTGCATTTTACAAAATCAAAATATTTATTTTACATCTTGATATAAATCTAATGCCGCGTCATTCACTTTATATCTTTGGCTTCCTGAATATTTTTTTAATTCTTGTAAAGTGCTGATAT
>CAYHOD010000027.1:0-9701 GCA_964358215.1 uncultured Gammaproteobacteria bacterium
TTTTGTTTTCGGCTAATTTGATAATTCATAGTTGATAATTCATAGTTGTATAAATTTATTTTTTCTGAAAATTTAAAACTAAAAATACTTCTTTTAAGAATTCGGGAGAAATAGGAATATTTCTTTTTTTTATAAAAACAACAATTTTTCCCATCAAACAAACTTTTTTCTAACCTTCTCACGATATTCTTTACCACACACTTTGGGCATTCCTCTTTCATTTTCTTCACCTCCTTTACATTAAAAATACTCTTTTAAAAAATTTTGTCAAATTTTTACACTGGCCCATGTTATAATTCACATTATTAAAAGTGGGAATATAATATACCGCGCTTTTTTAAATCTATTTTGCGCTTGCTTCTAATTTTTATTTCATCTAATTTTGAATTTTAATAATATTTTCAATAGCCGCCCATTGACTTCGATTACCTTTAGAAACTAAAATAATAGCTTCGTCATTCATGTCGCCTTTAAAATAAGTTACGCCTGTTGCTAATACTTTATAAATATTTCCTCCAGCCAAAACTTCCCATTGATTTGTTCCTTTATCTTTTATTAAAATCCCCTTTAATCTTTCTCTTTGCACTAAATCTGTTTGTTTATAAATAAAAGAACCATCGTTTGCGATAGTTAATTTTAAAATATCTCCTTCAATTAATTTTGATTTAGAAGCGTAATTAGTTGGAACAATATATTTTTTTCCGTTAGAACTAATCATATTTTGTCCATCAAAAACCCCTTCTATAATCTTTTGTTCTTTTCCATAGATATTTTGTCGAAGTTTTTTTAAAGATTTTTGTATTATTAAATCTTTTCCTTTTTGATCTGGTTGGATACCCTCAATAATTTGAAAAATTTGATTTATATTATTTTGTATTTTTTGTAAAATTTGTTTTACTAAAATTATCTGATTTTCATCCATTTTATTTAGATTTTCTTCTTTATTTTCTGTTTCTTTTTCTTTTTCTATTACATTATTTTGAAACTCATTATTTTCAATTTTAATATTTTCCTTATTTTCTTCTGATATTGATTGTCCCAAAAGATTTTGATTTTGATTTTGATTTTGCATATTAAAAAAATTTATTTAAAACGTTAACATCCGTATTTTTTTAATTCTTCCAATATTTTTTTTTGCTCCTTGGTTAATTTTTCAGGAACATCTATGATGATTTCCACTAATTGATCTCCTTTTCCTCGATAATGCAGATAAGGAACGCCTTTATTTGTTAATCTAAAAATTTTTCCGCTTGAAGTGCCGGCTGGAATTTTTAATTTAACTTTTCCCTCTAAAGTTTCTACTTCAATTTTATCTCCCAAAACAGCTTGAGAAAAAGTAATTGTTTCTTGATTTAAAATATCATTGCCCTTTCTTTTAAATTTATGATGCGGTTGAATATTAATTGTAACATATAAATCTCCGGCTTTGCCTTTTTTTATTCCAGCATCTCCTTGATTAGAAAGTTTTAATGTTTGTCCTTGATCAATTCCCGCTGGAATTTCTATTTCAATTTTTTCTGTTTTTTTAATTCGTCCGTGTCCATTGCATTCATGGCATTTTTTTTCTGATTTTTTCCCTTCGCCTTGACAGTCTGGACATATAACCACGGTTCTAAATTGGCCTAAAATAGTTGATTGAATATGCTGCACTTGTCCGGCGCCATGACAAGTAGAACAAGTGACAATTTTTGCTCCTGGTTCAGTCGCAGTTCCATGGCAATAAGAACAAACAACAAATTTATTTATTTCTATTTGTTTTTTTATACCAAAAATCGCTTCTTCAAATTTAATGAACATTTCTATTTCAATATTATCGCCTTGAGTTTTTTTAGTTGCCCTTTTTTTGCTTCCGCCAAAAAAATCTCCAAAAATATCTCCTAAATCTTCAAAATCAAATTCAACTCTATTTCCTCTGTTTTCACGAAAAGCTTCGCTAAAATCACTAAAATCTCGAAATCCATCAAATCCATGAAATCCTCCATGCGCCTGAGCTTGTTCAAAAGTACTTCCGTATTGATCATATTGAGCCTTTTTTTGAGAATTAGAAAGCACTTGATAGGCTTCATTAATTTCTTTAAATTTTTTTTCATCCCCGCTGGGTTTGTCCGGATGATATTGATGGGCTTTTTGTCGAAAAGCTTTTTTTATTTCTTCTTGGGAGGCATTTTTAGAAACGCCGAGAATTTCATAATAATCCATAAAAATGAATCAAAAATTAAGAATTAAGGAAAATGAGAATGCCAGCCTTGCTCGCCTCGCCGAAGATAATAAGTCGAAGCAGGCTTCGCAAGTCGAAACTGGGAAAATTAATAAATTAATTATTCTATTTATTTTATTCTCTTAGTAAATTTTGTCAAATAAAATTTATCAAAGTTAAATATGATAAATGTTGATGTAAATCTTTACATTACACAATGTCATTAGAATTTCAAAAGTGTTGCTAATATACTCATCTTGCTAAATTGACTTTTTGTTTTCATAATAATAGTATTAAAAAATAAATTGAATCATGAATTCCATCCTCCGTAGCAGAGCTACTGCGGAGGACGGGCATAAATTAAAAAAATGTAAAATTAAAAATTTATGCAAAGCTTTCTTAAACTTTTATCTATTTTTACATTTTGATTTTATTACCAGTTACTAATTACGAGTTACGAGTTACTTTTTATTTATTTTGATTTTTGATATTTGGTTTTTGGTTTATAGTTTATTCGAAATTCAAAATTCGAAATTTACAATTCTGCAAAATTTGTAAAATAAATTTTGCATATTTTATGTCAAATTTTAGAATTAATCTGATCAAAGATCATCCTTTGTCAGAAAAACCAAATGAATTTTCTAAAAATAAAAAAAATTGGAAAAAATTTTTTATTTATTTTTGTTTGACCGGACTAATTTCTGTTGTTATTATTGTGTTAGCGTCTATTTACGCGCCCAATATAATTTTATCACAAAATAATTCTTTAGAAAAAATGATAAAAAAGAATTTTTTGTTAAATCAATTTTATCAATTTGTTCCAACCGGGGATTATTTAATAAAAAAAGATCAAAATAGAGTTAATATTTTAATTTTAGGTATTGGCGGAGCAAATCATCCCGGAGGACTTTTGGCAGACACAACAATGTTGGTTAGTTTAAATTTTAAAACAAAAGAAATGGCAATGATTTCTATACCGCGCGATTTTTTTATTCCAATCTCAAATCATAATTGGCAAAAAATTAATACGCTCAATTCTTTTGGCGAATCTGAACAATCCGGATCAGGCGGTTTTTTTGCCACAGAAAACATAAGTCAATTATTTAAAATTCCTATTCATTATTATGTCCGACTTGATTTTGAGGGATTTAAAAAAATAATTGATGATTTTGAAGGCTTAGATATTTATATTGAAAAAACATTTTATGATCCATTATTTCCTGATCGTAGTTATAAAAAACAAAAAATTAGTTTTGCGCAAGGTTGGCAGCATTTTGATGGAAAAACAGCTTTAAATTTTAGCCGTTCGCGTTATGGAAATAATGGCGAAGGATCTGATTTTGCCAGAGCAAAAAGACAACAAAAAATAATTGTGGCTTTTAAAGAAAAAATTTTATCTTTTTCTACTTTAATTAATCCTCAAAAAATTTCCGCAATTTATGAAATGCTAAAAAATCATTTAAAAACTAATTTAAATATTAAAGAGGTTGTTAGTTTAATAATGACATTTAAAAACATAGATACTTCTAAAACTCAACATTTTGTTTTTGATACTTCTAATTATCTTTATCCGGAAAAAACAGAGGCCGGCGCTTTTATTTTACGCCCTAAAGCGGGAGATTTTAAAGAAATGTCTTTATTGATTCAAAATATTTTTGACAAAGACTTTATTGGCAAAAAAGATTTTATTGTTATAGACAGACCTCGTTTAATTATTCAAAATGGAACCAATAGCGCTGGTTTAGCCCAAAAAATCGCGCAAGATTTAAATAATTTAAATTATAAAATAATTAAAACAAGCAATGCGGATAATCAAAATTATAAAACAACTATTATTTATGATTTGTGTTTTGATCAAAAACCAGAAGCGCTTGCTTTTCTTAAAGAAAAATTTAACGCTCAAGTTATTCTTAATGCTTTTCGTTTTTTAAATTCTTCTCCTTTAGCGGAAGAAATCGCCACAGTTCCTTCTAATGTTTTTCCTAAAGATATTAAAAATCTTCCATCAGCTGATTTTTTAATTATCTTGGGAGAAGATGCGATTAATAATTAATAAATTTTTTTATGAAAGTATGCATTATTGGCCGGGTTAATGTTGGAAAATCAACGCTTTTTAATCGTTTAATAGATCAACAAAAAGCTATTATTTCTAAAATAGCCGGCACTACGCGAGATAGAAATTATGGAGAATGTTTTTGGAATGGAAAAAAATTTGATTTAATAGACACTGGGGGATTACAACAAAAAAAACAACAGGCCAATGAAATTGAAAAAAAGATTCAAGAACAAACTCAAATTGCCATAAAACAAGCAAATCTAATTCTTTTTGTTGTTGATATTAGAGATGGATTATTACCAGAGGACAAAGAAGCTGTAAAAATTTTAAGAAAATTTCAAATTCCAACTCTTGTTGTAGTGAACAAAGTTGATAGCAATAATTTAAGAAAATTTGCTAGCGATTTTTTTAAATTAGGTTTAGGCGAACCAATATTAGTTTCAGCTATTACCGGAATTGGCGCTGGCGATCTCCTTGATAAAATAGTAAAAAAACTTTTTGTTTTAGATAAAAATAAAGAAATGGAAAATAAATCTAAAATAGATAATGATTTATCGCGTATTAAATTAGATAAAATTATAGAAAAAAATCCCGTTAAAATTATTTTTGTTGGCAAAACCAATGTTGGAAAATCTTCTATTTTTAACGCAATACTTGGCGAAGAAAGAATTATTGTTAGTGAACAACCGCATACTACGCGCGAATCTTTAGATACTTTA
Source organism: uncultured Gammaproteobacteria bacterium (assembly GCA_964358215.1). GTDB lineage: Bacteria > Patescibacteriota > Patescibacteriia > UBA2591 > PGYQ01 > PGYQ01. Next base: position 4,973 of record CAYHOD010000027.1, read on the forward strand.
ATTACTTTTAAAAATCAACCCATTTTAATTATTGATACCGCCGGATTAAGAAAAAAAAGTAAAATAGATTCTTATATAGAAAAAACCGGATTTTTACAAAGCCTTCAAATGTTTAAAAAAACAGATATAATTTGTTTAGTTTTAGAAGCTGGAAAAACAATTAGTTCTCAAGACAAACGAATAGCTAATTATATAATAAAAACAAATAAAGGAGTTATTTTAATAATAAATAAATGGGATTTAATCGCGCAAAAAGAAAGAAAAAAAACCAATCAATATATTAAATATTTTAAAGCGCAATTTTCTTATCTTTCATGGGCGCCGATTATTTTTGTCTCAGCCAAAGAAAATTTTGAAATAAAAAAAATTTTAGAGACAGCTTTGCAAATTAAACAAAAATTAACCAAGATAATTGATCAAAAAGAATTAGATGAATTTTTATTATATCTAATAAAAAAATATTCCTTTTTTATTAACGCTTTTGATCGCGCTTTTAGACCTAAAACAATCAAGCAAAAATTTTTTAAAATTTTTAAATTAAGTCAAATAAAAAACAATCCGCCTCGATTTGCTTTGGTTATTCAACAAAAAACTCCATTACCCAAAGCTTGTTTAAATATTTTAGAAAAAGAATTAAGAGAAAATTTTGATTTTATTGGCGTACCAATTATAATTGAACTCGAAAAACCGCAATAAATATTACTTTTAATTTTAAAATGAAAAAATATGGAAAGTGAAATACCTAAAAATAAAACATTTATAACTAATACACCAGATTGGGGAAAAGACACAAATTTTTTTAATTATGAAAAACAAATAACAAAAAAAACATCTTTGATAAAAGAAAAAACATTGAAATTATTTCAAAAAATGCAATTAATAAAAGAATTAAATGAGATGCTAAAAAAAAGAATCCAATTTTTAGAAGACGAAATACAAAATGAAACAACGGAAAGAAGAAAACAAAATTTAAAAAAGTGGCAAAAGAAAAACCAAAAACAACTTTTAGAAAACGAAAAAGAATTTTCAGAAATTAGAGAAAAAATTATTCTTGATAATCTTAAATTAGTTGATGGACTTGTTTATAAATATTATATAAACAATATAAACAAAGGTATTGATCGCAAAGATTTAATGCAAGAAGGATGTTTAGGATTAATAAAAGCAGCGGAAGAATTTGATTATGAAAAAGGTTTTCAATTTTCTACTTTTGCTACTCTATTGATTCAACAAGCAATAAAAAAGGCTTTGACCGAACGTTCAGGGATTATTCGTCTTCCTGAAAGCATGGCCCAAAAAATATATGAAATTAAAAAAACAAAAATAGCATTAGAACAACAATTACAAAAACCTCCTTCAATAGAAGAAGTTGCCGAAAAAATTTGGGGAAATAAAAGGATTAAAAAAATATGTAACTTAGAAAATTTAAAAACAACATTAGAACAAGAATTACAAATAAATAAAAAAGCAGAAATTGCAATCATGACCGTAACAAAAGAAATGGAAAAAATAAATAAGATAAAAAATATAGAAGAAGAAATAAAAAAATTACAAAAACCTATTTCAATGGAAGAAATAGAAAAAATTAAAAAAGATATTTTAGAAACAATAGAACTAGTTCCAAATATTATTTCATTGGAAACGATTATTGCCAAAGACAATAATCCATATAAAACACTCAAATTAATGGATATTATTTCTGACAACAAAAAATGGCCTAATCTTGAAGAAGAAATAATTGATAATCTTTTTAAAGAATATATTAGAGAAAATATTAACTCTTTTGAAAATGACAATTTTTTTTCTGATAAAGATTTTTTACGAAATAAAGAAATTTTAAAAAAATATTTTGGATTAAGTGATTCATGTAAAATAAAAACACCAGAAGAGATTGGGGAAATATTTGGTCTTAGTGAAACAAAAGTTGTTGAAATTATCAAAGAAATAAAAAAAGAAAAACCAAAAACACCAAAAGAGATTGGGAAAATATTTAGCCTTAGTGAAGCAAAAGTTGTTGAAATTATTAAAGAAATAAAAAAAGAACCAAAAACATTAGAAGTAATTGCAAAAGAATTAAACATTAGTCGAGAAAGAGTTAGACAAATTATCGAAAAATTTAAAGAAAGATTTAGAGAATCTTTAGAATTTCAACAAATGTATGAAGATTATTTTGGAAAAAATATATTAAATAAAACAAATATTGGAAGTCCGACTTCCAATATTGACTTCTAAAGAATCTATGGGAGTTCAACTCCCATAGATTTGGGAAATATGAAATTAATTATTGGTCTGGGAAATCCGGGAAAAGAATATCAAAAAACCCGCCATAATTGCGGGTTTATGGCAATTTGTAATTTACAAAAAATTTTAAATGAAAATTTTGACGATTTTAAATTTAATAAAAAATTTCATGCTTTAATTTCACAAGGAAATTTTAATGAGGAAAAAATAATTTTGGCTATGCCGCAAACTTTTATGAATGATTCTGGAAAATCAGTCAATGCTTTAATAAATTATTATAAGATACATTTTACAGATTTATTTATTATCCATGATGATATTGATTTATTTTTGGGAAAAATTAAAATTAGCCGAAATAGCAGTTCTGGCGGTCAAAAAGGCGTACAATCTATAATTAATTATTTAGGAACAAAAAATTTTATTAGATTTAGAGTGGGAATAAAATTAAATAACATTATAAAAAATGCGAGTGAATTTGTTTTACAAAAATTTACCAAAGATGAAGAAAAAATTATTTCAAAAAGTTTACAAAAAATTAATTTGGCCATTAAAACAACATTAGAAAAAGGAGTAGATGAAGCAATGAATCAATGTAACAAAAATTAAAAATCGCAATGATCCGTCTCAATTTACTCGTCATGACTCATTATATTTAGTTCGCTTCGCCTGTGAAGCCCGCTTCGCCTGCTTGGTACTCTATTGTATGGTTTTTTAGTCCAACTTCATTGTATAGTTACCAATTCAATCTCCGGACAGCGCGATATATTAAAATTTTTGTAATTTTATATTTTGCCAAAGTTTACAGCTAATTAATATTAAAATAATTGATACTATTTGCGGCAATCTAATTCCTAAAATTGTTAAAGTTGAGTCTATTCTTAAAAATTCTAAAAAAAATCTCAAAACAGAATATAAAATTAAATAAATCAAAAAAATTTTTCCAGTTCCATGTATCAATGGAATTTTTTTATATAAAAAAAATAAAATTAATAAAATCAATAAACATCCAAAAGATTCATATAAAAAAGTTGGATGAAAAAATTCAAAATTTTCATATCCAACAATCCTATTTTCTAAATTAATGGGAATTCCCCAAGGCAAATAAGTTGGTAATCCATAAAGTTCTTGATTAAAATAATTTCCCCATCTTCCGATCATTTGGCCAAAAATAAGAGCAGGCGCTAAAATATCGCTTAAAAACCAAAAATTTAATTTATATTTTTTACAATAAAAAAACAGAGTTATTAACCCTGCGATTATCGCGCCGTGGATTGCCATGCCCCCTTGCCAAATTTTAAAAATATTCAAAGGATTTTGAAAATAATATTCAAAATTTAATCCTACATAATAAAGTCGGGCGCCTAATAGACCAAAAATAATTAACCAAAAAAATAAATTCCACAATAATTCTTTTTGATATATTTTGTTAATTTTAAAAATTATTAAAATTCCACCAAGAATTCCAATTGCGTATCCCAAACCATACCAATAAATATTTAATATTCCTAAATGAAAAAAAATCGCTTCTGGATGATAATTATGTAAAAAATTAATCATTTGTATTTTTTATTTTATGCAAAATTCTGCCTATTAGCGTTCAAGATTATTCAAAAATATTCAAACAACCTTAAAGCTCACTGGTTCATCAATTTTGGTAGGAGGAACCTCGACTGATTTACCGCTAAATAGGCAGAATTATAAATAAAATTTTATTTATTGTTTATTAATTTAGCATAAAAAAAATTTCTTGTCAAAAATTTTAACAAGAAATTTTTTTTATAAATTCATTAAAGTTTATCTTGAATAATGTTCAATTATTAATCTCGTATCAATATTTTGAGGTAAATCTTCTTTTTTAGGAATATTTAATATTTTAATTGTATTTTCTTTGGCATCAAAATAAAGCCACAATGGAATTTCGTCTTTTTTTGATTTTTTATCTTCTTCTAATTTTTTATTTTGTTTTTTAATTTCAATTATATCATTTATTCTTACTTCGTAAGAAGGAATATTTACTTTTTTGTTATTTACCAAAAAAAATCCATGGGTTACTAATTGTCGCGCTTTGTTGCGAGATTTGACTAATCCAGCTCGATAAATTACATTATCTAATCTCATTTCCAAAACTTTTAATAATAGCTCGCCTGTTTCTTTTTTCTTTTTTGCCGCTTTTTGAAAATAATTTTTAAATTGTTTTTCTAAAATTCCATAAATACGTTTAGCTTTTTGCTTTTCGCGAAGCTGTTTTCCATATTCTGAAAGTTTAGCGCCTCTTTGTTGTTTAGCGCCATGAATTCCCGGAGCATAGTTCTTTTTTATTAACGCGCATTTGGTTGAAATACAACGATCCCCCTTTAAAAAAAGTTTTTCTCCAATTCTTCTGCATTGTTTGCATTTTGGATTTAAATTTCTAGCCATAAAATATAAAATAGTCAAAATTTGTAAAATAAATTTTGCAAAATTTTTAATTTTTAATTTTGTAATTTTT
>CAYHOD010000028.1:0-9547 GCA_964358215.1 uncultured Gammaproteobacteria bacterium
AACCGCCGACCTCTTCGTTGCGAACGAAATGTTCTACCAACTGAACTACGTCCCCCAAGAAATCTCTATTGAATTTTAGCGCGATGTTTTAACCCGACTTTAACAGTTAAACCCAGAGCTTGAATATCAAGATTTGGGTTAAAAGTAAAATTTGGCTAAAATAAACCATTTATTTTTTTCAAGACAGATTGTAGCGTAGTTATTATTTTAGCTTAAATTAGCCAAAAAAAATAGCAAATGCCAAAGTCGGGATTTATTTTTTAATCACAAAGTTTAACAATTTTTTTTCTTAATTTTTCACCTCTAATGATTTCAATTTTATTTTTTTTCAAACCCAAATAATCAGCTAAAATTTTAATCACGGCTTTATTTGCTTTATTGTCAATCGCAGGAGCTTTAACGCGCACTTTTAATATTTCATTCTCTTCAAAAACACTATTTTCTTTTGCGTTTGGAATTACTTTTATATTTATTATTTTCATTTCACATTTTTTAATTTTTTTGATAATTTTTCACAAAATATTGAAATAAATCTCCTTTTTCCTCAAAATTTTTCCAAATTGAATAACTTGGCGAGGCAGTTGAAAGAAGACAAATGCGCCCTTTTGGCGTATTTTTAAAAGCGAATTTCACAGCATTGTTTATGCTTCGTGTTTCAAAAATATTAAAACCTTTGCGCGATTTTAAAATACGATTGCCTGTTTCAGGAAATAACACAATGTTTTGAATGCGATATAATTTTAAAATTTTTTCTAATTCGCGAAAATCATAACCTCGATCTTGTCCGCCAAGAAAAATTGTGCCGATATTTTTTAGCGCTTTAATTGCCATAATTGTTGATTCGGGAGTTGTTGAAATTGCGTCATCATAAAATTTTATTCCTTTGAATTCGCCAACAAATTCTAAACGATGCGGCAATGGTTTAAAATTTTTAATAGCTTTTTTTATAACTGAATCGGAAATTTTAAAAAGCCGCGCGACTTTTATGGCGGCTTTTATATTATTTAAATTATGCGCGCCTAACAATGGAATCTCGTTTTTTTTAAAAGAAATTTTTTCTTTAAAAGGAAATTGTATCGCTATATCTCCAGATTTTTGAAATTTGAAAATATTGTTTTTTGCTTCATAATAATTTTCAATCTTGCCATGATAATTCATGTGTTCTGGAAAAAGATTTAAAAGCACAGCAATATTTGGAGAATATTCAATATCATCTAACATATAACTAGAAAGCTCTATAACAAAAATTTCATTTGGATCAACTTTTTTTAATAAAACTTCTAGCATTGGATTCCCAATATTTCCAATCAAACGAACTTTTTTCCCGGCGGTTTTTAAAATTTCATAAATTAAACTTGCTGTTGTGCTTTTACCTTTGCTGCCGGTTATGCCTATGGTAAAATTTTTGTTTTGCGAAAAGAAAATATTTGTAGCGGTAATATATGGAATTTTAAGTTTAGTTTTTGAAATCCCAGGGGTTTTTATCGCTAAATTATAATTTTCTTGTTTCTCTAAATAATTCTTATCTAAACTTTGATCTAAAATTCCGCATTCTAAATGCGGATAATTTATTTTAATATATTTTTCGCTAATTTTTCCTTCATTTCCGTATCCTAAAATACAAATATTTTTAATGCCCAAAAAACGAAAAGGCGCTGGAAGTGTTGGAGCAAAAGATATTTTGAAAACTTGTTTTATAAGTTTTTCTGGATTTTTTATTTTTGAAAGAAATGTTTTTATTATAATTTCATTTTTAAATTTTTTTGAAGCAAGAAAAAGAGCTGCTTGCGATTCTTCAAACGTACCAACGCAATCAAATGGTTTTAATTTTCCAAATCCAAGTAAATCTTGAAAAAGCGAAATAAGTAATTTATCAGCAAAAAGATTCTTCTGAAAAATATTAAAAAGTTCTTTTTTGTTAAGAAATGCGGCAAATATTAAAAACGTAAAAGCGCATTTTGGACATTTACCGCACCATAATGAATGCGATCGTTCTTTAAAAACCGTGAAATTTTTATTGCAACTCGTGAACAATGGAAAATATTTTTTTTGTTTAGAAAACATTTGCGCGATTCTAATTTCATAAAATTGGCGAAGAAGCGAGAAATAAATAATGTTTGGAGTAATAAATTTTCTTATGTACTCCTGTAATAATGCCTCAAATTCAATTGATTTGCTCCATTGATGATTTATAATTTCACCTTGATATTGCAAATTGCCAAAATTGCTGCTGTGTTCATTCGCGACAATCACATATTTGTATTTATAAATTGCGGCTAATAAAATTCCTAAAAACGCAAAAATGGCCGAGATTGGAATATGCCCATTATACGCCCCTTCATGTTTTTCAAAAATTTTTGAATCAAGTATTCTTTGAATTTTCAAACAAGGGTTTCCAATCTCATTAATTATGCGTTCGGAAATTAAATCTTTATGTTGTGTTTCAACTAAAAAAGAAGTTGTGTTAAAATTTTTTAATAATTCAGCGGTAACAATAGAATCTTTTCCTCCGCCAATACCTAAAAGCGCGCGATCATAAACTTTAACATTTTTTGGCGCGCTTTTAATTTTGGAATATGGAAATTCTGCGAGATGTTTTGGATTGATTTTATTTTTATACAAAAATTCTCCAAGACCTTTTTTGTAAACAATGTTCCAAAAATTAGCTTGCTCTTGCGAAAGTTTAAAAGACATTGCGATTCTTGATGGACAGTAAAGTTTATAATAACTAATACCAAGAATTAAATGCAGCGATTGAAGCAATTTATTAAGTGTTTCTTTGTCTGTATTTTTTGGAGCTTTAGGTAAAATAATAATTTCAGTAAACTCAAGAGGATTACGATTAGAAAATTCTATGCGATAATTAAAAATGATTTTTTTATTTTTAGCATTAAAATAATAATTGCAAAAACGGAAATTTTTTGCTTTGAGTTTCATAGTTTCATAATTAAATTTATTTTTCTTCTTCATCTTGTTTAACGTCTTTAATGCTAAATCCTAAACGATAAGCGTTTGGATCAAGAGAAATAATTTTCAAATTTAAAACCTGTCCAATTTTTAAAACATCCGAAGCTTTTTTAATAAGTTGATCGGGAAATTCTGAAAGATGAAGAAGACCTTGAATATCTTTATTTAATTCAATAAAGGCTCCGAAAGGATTAAATTGTAAAACTTTACCTTTGACAATCTGGCCTATTTTATAATTTCTCATTAGTGCTTCCCATGGATTTTCTATTGTTTTTTTTATAGAAAGAGCAAATCGAAAATTTTTAACTCCCATAATTTTAACTTTGACTTTATCTCCGACTTTTATAAAATTTTTTGGATTGTCTATTCTTTGCCAAGCTATTTCGGAAATATGAACTAACCCTTCCAGGCCTTCATCAAATTCAACAAAAATTCCAAAATCTACAACTTCTTTCACGCACCCCTCAACAATATCTCCTATTTGATATTTATTAAAAATTTTCTTTTTTATTTCTTCTGTTTCTTTTTCAGAAACAATAATTTTTTCTTCTTTTTCTTGAATATCAATAATAACAACTTTTACTTTTTCATCAATTAATTTTTTTAATTTCTCTAAAATTTTTGTTTTATTTCCACCTTCAACTCGAGGATAATGTATTGGAGATAATTGAGAAACCGGCAAAAATCCAACAATTGGTCCTATTTTAACTATTAATCCGCCTTTATTAGCTTCTATTACTTTTACTTCAATTGTTTCTTTTTTCTTTAATAAATCAAATAAATTATCCCAAGCCTTTTTTTGTCCGGCCTCTCTAAAAGACAATTCCATTTCTCCTCGTTCATTTTCTAATTCTAAAACTATAGCAGAAACTTTATCGCCTGCTTTTAAATTTGAATATTCTTCCAATTCATTATAAAGTTCCCTTCCTCTTACCACACCAATTGTTAAGCCTTGAATGTCAAGATATATTCCTGATTTTGATGAAGATATAATTTCCCCTTCAATTACATCTCCCTTTTTTGGAATATAGGTGATGTCTTTTTGAAATAATTTTTCTAACTTTTCTTCGCTTGTTGATTGAGTATTTTTTGATTTTTTATCATCAGACATAAAATTAAAATGTTATCAAGTTTGTTCATTAACAAACTGATCGCTCATTGTGTTATGAGTGAAAAATAAATATAAATTTACAATTTTTCTGCCTACGGCACCATGCCTTCGGCAGGCATGGATCTCCCGTAGGGAGACAATGATTTAATTTCTAAACATTTAATAAATATTCACTTTCCGATATAATAAATGAAGTATAAAATACAATTTTATAAAAATCAAACCAGTGTACAAAAAATTGACAAAAATTTTTAATTTTATATACTAAAAGTAAGTTCTTAGAAACTTAACAAATTTGTTAATAATCATGGAATTCACATTGGCTGAAAATTTATCCAAAAAACTCCAAATAAACATTAATAATATTGTTCGCGAATATTGGGAAATGTTTATTTTAAATGAACTCTATGCCTCTTCTTTGGCTAGCGTTTTGATTTTCAAAGGTGGAACTGCTTTACGTCTTATTTATAATTCTCCAAAATTTTCTGAAGATTTAGATTTTTCACTTATAGAAAAAATAAATTTTAAAGATTTTGAAGAAATAATTAAAAAAATTGTCGCTTCTCAATCTGAATTATCTGTAAAAGAGATTGCTTCTAAAAGATATACTTATTTTGCTTTAATAAAATTTCAACAAAATTATTTAATTAAAACTCTTTCAATTAAGATAGAAATTTCCAAAAGAAAAACCGAGTATAAAAATTTTAATTCTTTAATCGCTTCTTCTCCAACTTCTAATTTTAAACCATTACTTAAAGTATTTACCTTAGATCACATATTAAAAGATAAATTTCAGGCTTTACTTACACGTCGAAAGGCAAGGGATTTATTTGACGCATGGTTTATTAAAGAATTATTGCGAAATAAACAGATTATTTTACCAGACACATTAATCGTTGCTCAAAACATTAAACAAGAGTTGCACAAATTGTTGCCAAAAAATTATCATTCAATAATTTCTGAATTAATCAAATATGCCAAAAAGAATAAATAGAATTCAATTTTTAAAAAAATTACAAAGCATTAATAAGCTTTATTTTACTATTGTTGATTTACAAAAAATTTTTAATCTTCCAAAAAATACTTTGTACGTTACCTGTAATCGCATGATTCGAGATAAAGATATTTATCGTTTAAAACAAGGAATTTATGTATTAGATAATTCTCCGCAAAATATTCAAAAAATTGCCAATATACTCTATTTTCCTTCTTATCTTTCATGTGAATCAGCCCTTGCTTTATACGGTATTTTAAATCAAATTCCATATACTTCTACTTTTATAACTAAAAATAAAACCAGGAAGTTAAACCTGGGAGAACAAATAATAGAATATCACCAAATTTATCCTGATTTTTTTTGCGATTACATTCTTCAAAATAATCTCTACATCGCATTGCCAGAAAAAGCGCTTTTAGATCAGCTTTATTTTGTTTCTTTAGGCAGAGCCATACTTGATTATGATGAATTAAATTTACATGAGCTTTCTAAAACTAAATTTTTAAAATTTTCAAAAAAATTTCCTCTTCGAACTCAAAAATTAGCCAAAGAATTAGTTAAAGACTTTGGTAAAATCAGCGTGACAGTAAAATAAAATTTTATAAAAATCAAATTTTTGTACAAAATGAGTACATCAATAACACTTTTTTAAAATCATTTTAAATTATAACAGGACTTACGCATTTTTAAAAATCAGCTATAATAAAGGTAAAAATGACAATGCAATTATGTCATCCCGAGCGAAGCCGACTCAATTACAAATTAACTGTGTCATCCCGAGCGAAGCCGAGGGATCCCTTAAATTAGTTTATAAATAAAGCTAAAGTAAAGGGATTTCTCCATTCCGTTCACGGAGCCTGCCCCGAGCGAAGTCGAGGGGCTCGCTCCAGTCGAAATGACAACATGGGCTGAATAAATTTTTTGCCAAAGTTTAGTTATAATAAATTTTTTGGAGTTTTTTCAAGTTTTACTTCAATTATTTTTTCTGATCCTTTGTGAAAAATTTTTAATTTGATTATTTGATCAATCTGTTTTTGTCTGATAATTGAAGCAAAAGATTTGCCTTGCTCAAGCTTTACATTATCAATTTCAAGAATAATATCATTTTCTACAATTCCTGCTTTGTCAGCCGGAGACCCGGGAATTATTGCTAATTCATCCTGCGTATTGCCTCGTAAAACGAGAATTCCATAATCAACAGTTAAATTATTTTTCTCTTTTAAATTTTTTGTTATCTGAATATATCGTATCCCAAGATATGGTTTAATAATTTCACCATATTTTTTAACCGAATCCGCAATATTTTTTATTGTATTGCTTGGCAAAGCAAAACCAATATTTTCTGCTCCTTGTTGAACCGCAACATTCATTCCAATTACGCTGCCATTGAGATCTAAAAGTGGTCCGCCAGAATTACCGAGATTAATCGCCGCGTCTGTCTGAATTACATTTTCTAATTGTTCTGATTTGCCAAAAAAATCTCCGGCAATAATTGAACGCGAAAGACCAGAAATAATCCCCCTTGATACTGAATTTCGAAATTCAGCAAGAGCGTTACCAATTGCAATAACTGTTTGCCCTGGTTTTAAAAGATCTGAATTGCTAAAAGAAAGATAAGAAAAATTTTTCCCTTCCACTTTAAGAATTGCCACATCAAGCATTGAATCTTTGGCTAAAATTTTTGCATTATATTTTTTACCATCATTGGTAAATACCGTGTATTCGGCTGTGTCATCATCTACTACGTGTTTATTTGTAATAATAAAGCCATCTGAAGACATAAAAAAACCAGAACCTCCGCCAACCTCGCGTTTTTCAGTACCCTTTTGTCTTTGTTGCGGAATACGAAAACTAAATCCATTATTAAAAAAATCATTTAAAGGATTATTGTTGCCAAATGGATTAATGTCTTGATAATATTGTTCAATAATCGGCACATCTTTAGTAATGACAATGGATATAACAGCCGGATTGGCTTTTTCAACAACATTAATAACGCGCGATTCTTCGGTGATTGTATTGATTTTAATTGTTTTATTTGGCATATTTGTCACAATTGTTTTATTGTTTTTAATTAAAAAATCAGCAATTGTTTTATCTAATAAGCCAAATTTTATAATCAAAATAATTCCCGCAATCATCAATAATACTAAAAAAATAATAGTAAATAAACTTGTGATAATACTTGTAATAATCGCTGCTTTGTTGTTTTTAACAATTGTTTTAAAATTACTGCGCATATTATTTAAATTAAAAAATTTCTGAGTGCTTGTATTTTGTAATTTAAGATATTTTAACTAATTTTTAAAATAGCATATTCTATTAATCCTTTTGGAGTTTTTACTTTTATTATATCTCCTTTAATATGTCCAAGAAGAGCGTTTCCTAACGGAGATTCATTGGATATTTTTCCTTGCGAAGGATCCGCTTCTTTACTTCCAACAATAGAATATTTTTTAATTAATCCATTATATTTAATTTCAACAATTGATCCGATTGAAATTATATTTTGATTTGCTGATTTTTTAACAATTATTGTGTTTTCTATTGTAGTTTCTAATTCAGCGATTTTCTTTTCTAATAAACCCTGTTCTTCTTTTGCTTCGCTATATTCCGCATTTTCTGATAAATCGCCTAAGTCTTTGGCGTTTGCAATTTTTTCAGCCACCAATGGTCGTTTAACTTCTTTTAAATATTTAAGTTCCTCAATTAATTTTTGCAGTCCTTCTTTTGAAATAAATTTTTGCATAAATTTATAAAATTAAAAAATAAATTAAAAATAAATTTTTTTTAATATACCCCTATCGGGAATTGAACCCGAGTCTTCAGGCTGAGAACCTGATGTCCTAACCACTAGACGATAAGGGCAAAGTAAGAATTACATATTGCAAATATCATTAAATTTTAGATATTTTTATATTTTCTTGTTTTCCTGTTTCCATATTTTTTACACAAACTTCATTTTTTTTCCTTTCATCATCGCCAAAAATAAAAACTTTTTGTATTTTCATATCATTCGCGTATTGCAAAGCCTTGCTCAATGATCTAAATAAATAATCCATATCAATCTTATATCCTTTATCTCTTAATTTTTGAATAATTTTTAATCCTGGTTTAATATTTTGTTCGCCAATTGGAATAAATAAAATATCAACAACTGTTTTTTTATTCGCTTTTTCAAAAATTTCCAAAGCGTCAAAAATAGTTTCTAAACCAAAACTTATGCCAATGGCCGGAATTTCTTTTTTAAAATCTAAAAAATTGCCAATCATTTTATCATACCTTCCACCGCCAGCCAAAGAACAATTTATCTTGCTCTTGTCTTTTAAAAAAACTTCAAAAATATTTCCGGTGTAATAAGCCAATCCGCGAGCCAAACTTGGCAAAAAAACAACATTTTCTTTGTCATCTAAATAAGATAAAGTTTTTTCTATTTCCAACAAACCGTCTTGACTGCTTAATATTTTTTTTAAATTATCAATTTTATCTTGATTATTTTTTCCTTTAATATTAATCAATTCTAAAATTTTATTTATACTTTTAATTGGTAAATTCTTTTTTTCTAATTCTTGTTTCACTCCTTTTTCGCCAATTTTATTTAGTTTATCAATCGATATAATAATTTGCTCTTGCGCTGTTTCTGGAATTTTATTTTGATCTAAAACAGCGTTTAATATTTTTCTGTTATTAATTTTTATTTCAACTTCTAAATTTAATTTTTTAAATATTTCCAATGTCATTAAAATTATTTCCGCGTCAATAATTTCATTTTTTATTCCAACAACATCGGCGTCGCATTGCCAAAATTCTCTATATCTTCCCAACTTAATTGGACCGTCTCTAAAAACTTGCCCAATTTGATAACGTTTAAACGGCATTTTAAGATTTTGATTCATGCCGATAAAACGAGCGAATGGAATTGTAAATTCTGTTCTTAAAATTAATTTTCGTTTACCATTGTCTTGCAATTTAAAAGATTCTTTCAAAATATCCGCATTTTCACCTTGAATATGTTTAAATGCAAATAAAGAATATCTTTCTAATACAGGGGTTTCTATTGGCGAATAACCAAAAATTTCAAAAACATTTTTTAAAATATCTATAATTTTTTCTCTGGCAATTTTTTCTTCTGGCAAAAAATCCCTGACTCCTTTTGCTAATTGTAAGATGTTTGATTTGGACATAAAAACATTTTAATTTTAATTTTTAATAAAATAATTTGGGCAACCGCAAGGGTTGCCCCTACATCATTATTCATTTGTGGGACGGATGACCGGATTCGAACCGGCAACGACTAGGACCACAACCTAGGGCTCTACCATTGAGCTACATCCGTCAAAAAATTGCAAATTTCAAATCGCAAATTTCTTGAGATTCTTTAATTAAAAAGTAAAAATAACAATGCAATTATGTCATCCCGAGCGAAGCCGAGGATCTTAAAAATTCAAAATGCAAAACGAAAAATAACAACG
>CAYHOD010000029.1:0-9382 GCA_964358215.1 uncultured Gammaproteobacteria bacterium
AAAATAAGAATTAAACATTTGAGGAAAAATTGTAAGGATATTAAAAATCATAAAAATATGAATTATGAATCAAGAATCAAGAATCAAGAATTAAGGATAAATTCAAAAAAGCCATAATTCATAATTCGTTATTCTTAATTCTTTTTTTCTCTTTGGTTTTTAACGAAAAAATACACTTTTAGATATAATAAATATTTTATAAACAAAAACCGCGATTAAATTATATCGCGATTTTTGTTTTGTGTAAACATTATTATTTTATATTTTTAAATCATCCATAGCATCAGTATTAATTGCTTTTCTATCTTTTTTGAAAGGGCGTTCTGATCCTTCTGGTTGATAAAGTTTCAAATTAACTCGGGCGTTATTTTTTGCTCCAACAATTCTTAATAAAGTACGAATTGCTTGAATGGTTTGACCAGAGCGTCCAATAACTTGTCCGGTGTCTTCTTCATCAACTTTCAAGGTAAGCAAAACTCCCATTTCATCAACCGTTCTTTCTACGCTTACCGCTTCCGGCTTGCTGACAATAGTCTTAGCAATTATTTCAATAAATGCTTGGTCTGCTTGTGTTGCCATATTTTTTCTTTAATTAATTAAATATCTAAACTTATTTTAAGCTCAGACAATCTTATAAATTCTAATAAATAGCCACATTAACTGTCGACCTTTATTAAAAGCAGTTTGCTATTTATTACTTATACAGTATATTTAATTTTAAAAAAATGTCAATTGAATAAATTTCAAAGTGTAAAAGTAATTCGTAATCAGTAATCAAAAAATTAAACTGCATTAACTAATCTTATACAGCGAGTTAGGATCTATTTCCCATCTAATTTCATCAATTTCCTCAATCTTTCTTTTGCCGCGATATAATTTGTCAGGCAAATTTATTGAATAAGCCGGAATATTGCCAATACATTTATAACCATGCACTACTCCGGGAGGAACAATTATTGATGTTGGATTATTTTCTCCGACCTGAATTTTTAAATATTCGCCATTAGTAGAACTATTTTCTCGTCTATCCCACAGATGTAATTCAAAATCACCTGGTCCGACAAAAATAAAATAATCTGATTGATAAACATGTTCATGGGGACCTCTGATTATTCCGGGTTTTGTTGCGCTAATATAAGTCATGACTGGCTGATAATTTATTTCATCTGCGCGATAAACTTCAGCCAACCAACCTCTTTCGTCTTCATATTTATTTATTTTTTTTATAATTAAATTGTTAATCATAATTTATTTATAATCAAAATTTTTTTCTCTTAATTTTTTATTAGCAAAAAACATTATTACTAAAAATAATAATCCAAAATATAAAAACCAATTCGGATTTAAATAAAGCGTTACAAATCCATGTTTTAAATCTTCTAAAAAAACTAAAATTAAAAATACAATTAAAAACATTATACTTAATTCTTTGAATAACTCTTTAATTGCTAAATAAATTATTTTTTTAGTCCATGGTTCCATAAAAACATTTTAACATAAATAACATTTTTTTATTTTTTACTTTTTACTTTTTACTTTTTACTTTTTACTTTTGATTTTTAATGTATTATTTGTTTTATAAATTCTCGCCAAGTTAAGGGATCTTTTTCTAAAATAATTTTAATTTTTTTAATTTTTATTTTGTGTCTTAATGAGGTTTTATCAGAAACAGAAATCATAAATTCATAATTTTGTTCAATTAAAGGAATTTTTTCTAAAGAAAAATTTATAGTCGCTTCTTCTAAATCTTCATTTGAAATCGTTTTTTCAGATAAAGATTTATTCTCATATTCTTCTTTTTTTAAGCCCCATTCTTTGCATCCGGCATTAAATAATAAATCTTTATTTTTTGCGCATTCTTGCGGAACCGCATTATTCCTTATTCCTAAATCTAAAGGAACGCTGGAAGGATTTTGATAAAAAATAGTTATATACGCTTTTTTAAAAAATTGAGGGGTTCTTATTTTAAAATAAACTGGCATTTCAACAATTCCATTGTCATAAATTTTTTCTTTTGGATAAAAATCTGAAATAAATTTTTGTGGCGTTTTAAAATCTTGAGTTGCTTTAAAATAACCCAAGGGTATATAATTTTGCCAAAAAAGCCAAAAGATTAAAATTGCAAAGAATGTAATTAAACTATATCTGATACATTTTATAATAAAAAAAAATAATTTCATAACGTTTTTATTGTACCATAAAAATTAATATTCATCCACCGAATAATGAAAAATATAAATTTGTCCAATTTTTTTATAAGACTCTAAAATGTTTTCTATTTTTTTTCTAACATCTAAATTTTTAAATTGTCCTTCTTTAATAATTAAATAACAACTTTTTGATTGGGTTATTTCGGTTGCTGTTTCCATATATCTAATTGAAGGTTTTTCTGTCATATCTTTAAAAAGTTGAATTTCATTTGTTTTATTTTGATTTGAAAATCCTCCATTAATAATATTTCTTCCTGTAATCGTTTCTATCGCTAAAAAAATATTTTCATCGGCAAGAACACAAGGATGTCCTAATTCTTTTGGATTATTTTTAATTTCTTGCCAAAGGCGTTTTGATAATTCTAAATCATTAAATGTTACAGAATTTTGTAAATTTGGCCCGAAAGCATATGTAATGGTTGAGCTAAACGCCAAGAAAAAACAAATAATTATAATCTTTTGTTTTTTTATTAACCATTCTAATTCTAAATTTAAAAAACAATAAATGCCCCAACTCAAAAGAAAAATAACAAAAAAAATAAAAGCTAATTTAATATTCGCGCTTAAAATTTTTAAATTTACAAAATAAAAAGAAAAAAAATTTAAAATTCCTAAAATTAAAAAACCGCTAATTAAAAATTTGCCTATTTTGAGATGTGACATTTTTTTAATTTTAAAAATTCCTAAAATGATCAAAGAAAAAATACAAAAATTAATTATAATTGGAAGATATCCAGAAAAAAATAAAGCAAAATTTTGAACATTTTCTTTAATTAAAGAAAAATTATTTTGAGCTATTAAACCAAATGAATTATTTAAATTACTTAAAATTAAATTTTTAATAAAACATAGAAAACTAAAAAAAATATAAAAAAATAAAAGATAGATTATTAAAAAAAGAATTAAATTTTTTTGTTGATTAATTATTTTTCTTATTTTTTTTTGCCAAACAGATATTAAAATCCCTATTCCAATAATTAAAATTAAAATAAAATTAATTTGATTTCCAAAAAACATTAGCATACTTAAAATAATCGCCGTAATTAAAGATATTTTTTGTTGTGTAATTAAATAATCTAACCAAAAAAGCAAAACAAAGAAAAAGAAAAGATAACCAAGAGCTATTGGAGTTGTGGTACTGCCATAAACTTGAAAATGAAAAAATAAAGAAGGCAAAAAAGCGGTTAAGAGTAAAAATCTTTTTTGATAATTATCGTCTTGATTTTTCGGCGGTCCTTTAAAACTTTGAAATAAAAATTTAGCTAATTCGAAAAAAATTAAAGGAATAAAAATCGACCACATTAAATATAAAAGCAAAAGATCTATCCAAAAAATATCAACATTTAAAATCTTGCTTAAAAAAATTGTTAAAGCCCATTGATTAGCGTTTTCATTTTTATTTTCTATTGAAGGCGCAAAATTTTCTTCAATATTTAATATTTGTTTTTCAATTCCTAAATGTTTCCATTTATTTTCTCCAAAGCCTGTTTGATAAATTATTGGCAAATAAGCATGAAGTAAAAATGAATGTAAAATAATAATAAAAAGAATAAAACCAATTTTTTGTTTAGAAAAAATTAAAAAAGCAACTATTAAAGTTGCTATTAAATAAACATATAAATATATTTTTGGAATTACATCCCATGGAGATTGAATGTAATTTCCTGTTCGAGCGTTGTATAATAAAAATAAACCAATGAAAAATAAAAAAAATAATATAAAGGCGTAAAATCTTGCGTCCTTACAAAAAAAATTAATTTTAAAACGTTTCTCTGTTTTTTGAAAAACAAATTTATCTGTGTCAATTACATTGTCTGCAAAATGCCAAGTAAAAATATCAAGATGAATTAAAAAAGAAATAAATAAAGTCAAAATTCCAAAAATTAATGGGATTTGAACTAAAGAAAATTTATAAAAAATTAAAAAAATAGCCCCTAAAAAACCAATAAGATAAATCAATAAAAAAATTCCAAAAAGAAAAGAAAAAATTTCTATTATTTTATGTTTTGAAAAATAAGAATAAGCGTCTTCTTTTGTAAATAAAATCTTTTTTAAAATTTGACTCAGCCAAACTCCGTTTATAATAAAAAAAATAATAAAAAAAGCCAAGCCTAAAAATCTTATTTGCCACAAAAAAAGATTAAAAGCTAAGCCAATAACAGTCAAAGTAGAAATAATCGTCCAAATATATCGTTTGTCTTGTTGAATGACGCTAAACATATTGTTTAATTTTAACTAAACTTTATATTCTTTTCTATCATAAAATTCTTCTTGTTTTCCTATATTCCATTGCTGAACCGGTCTAATATAACCAACTACTCGGGAATAAACTTCGCATTTTTGATTACATTGTGAACACAAAAAGTGTTCACCAGAAATATATCCATGATTAGGGCAAACGCTAAAAGTAGGAGTAATTGTAAAATATGGCAAACGATAATTTTCAGCAATTCGTCTAACTAATTTTTTAGTCGCTTCAGCAGAGGGTATTTTTTCTCCAATAAATCCATGAAATACCGTGCCGCCTGTGTATTTACATTGCAATTCATCTTGAAAATCCAAAGCTTCGAAAATATCATCGGTATAATTTACAGGCAAATGAGTTGAATTAGTGTAGTAAGGATTTTTTTCTCCGGCAGTAATTATTTTTGGATACTTTTTTTTATCAATTTTAGCTAAACGATAAGAAGTGCCTTCTCCTGGAGTTGCTTCAAGATTATAAATGTTTCCAGTTTCTTTTTGAAATTCTTTTAATTTTTCTCGCATAAAATCTAAAATTTCTAAAGCAAATTTTTTCCCTTCTTTACTTGCTATTCCTTTGTTTTTGCCAAGAAAATTCAAGCAAGCCTCATTGATTCCTATTGGTCCAATGGTAGAAAAATGATGATCTAAATTTCCTAAATATCTTTTAGTATATGGAAACAAACCATTATCTAAATTATGAGTCACAACCTTTCTTTTAATTTCTAAAGATTCTTTTGCTAAATTCATTATTTTAGCTAATCGATCAAAAAAATCTTTTTGAGATTTTGCTAAATAACCAATTCGAGGCATATTTATTGTAACAACGCCAACCGAACCGGTTGATTCTCCTGAACCAAAAAGTCCGCCTGTTTTTGCTCGTAATTGATTAAGATTCATTTGTAATCGACAACACATTGATCGAACATCTGTTGGTTTTAAATCGCTATTAATAAAATTTTGGAAATATGGCAAACCATATTTAGCCGTCATTTCAAAAAGTAAATTTGCGTTTGGAGTATCCCAATTAAAATCTTTTGTAATATTATAAGTCGGAATTGGAAAAGTAAAAACCCTGCCCGCATTATCTCCTTCAATAGCTACTTCTATAAAAGCTTTATTAATCATATCCATTTCTTTTTGATAATCAGCATAAGTTGTCTCTTGTAATTTTCCACTAATAATAACTGGATCATTTTGTAAATCTTCCGGCACCGTCCAATCAAAAGTTAAATTTGTAAATGGTGTATTTCCTGTAATAAAAACCTTTCCGTTTCT
Source organism: uncultured Gammaproteobacteria bacterium (assembly GCA_964358215.1). Classification (GTDB taxonomy): domain Bacteria; phylum Patescibacteriota; class Patescibacteriia; order UBA2591; family PGYQ01; genus PGYQ01. The sequence continues at coordinate 5,730 of CAYHOD010000029.1, forward strand.
TCTTGCTATAAATGTGCCATTTTTAGTAGTTGGACACCAAACTTTTCCTTTATATTTTTTTCTTAAAATTTGAGTAATGCTAGTTATATTATTTCTAATAATATTTATTGTATAAACGCCATTTTTTCCCTGATAAATAGTTGTTCCATAATTAGACAAAGCGCATAATTCTTGCAAACTATCTTTTACTTGTTCATCTTTTGTATACATTCTTATTCTTCCTTTTAATTCTCTATGTCCATCTCCTTTAACATAAGTATCAATAAATAATTTAATTTGTTTGGAAGATAATGTTTTAATTAAATTTGGTATTTTTTTCTGATTAATTATTTTTCGAATTTTTTTTGAAGACTCTTGATTTAATCTAAATCGTATTGTTAAATTTTTTGAAAAACCTCCTGATCTTTTTGCTTCATCCCATTTAAAACCTAAATTTTTAAGAGATTTTCTAATTTCTTCACAATTATTTTTATTTTTTTCTGACTGAAATATATAAACACGGTTTCTATCGCCATCTGAAAAACTTCCTTCAGAAACAAACCAAGCAATGATTTTTAATAAATCTTCATTAATTTCTTTTTTAGATATAACTTCTGATGCATTCGGAATTAATATTGGTGTTTTAAATTTTAAAATTTTTTCAATTTCTATTAATTCAAATTCATCGCTATTAAATATTTTTCTAACAATTTTATGACCAGGCGTTATTAACTGATCTTGCGTCCTATTTTTTAAATTAAACAAATATCCGCTATAATCATAAGAACAAACTCTTTCTGGTTTTAAATATTCTATGTTTTTCTTTTCAATATTAAAAGTCGCTATTTTATCAGTTTCTTGCACCTCCCAATATTTTTTCCATCCTTTGTTTGTTAATGCTTCTGTGTCTTCGCTAACACATTGCGTTCCCCATCTTGAGGGTGCTGCTATGTTAAACATAAATTTTTGAATATTTTGTTTAACTTGTTTGTATGTTAAATTGTCTGCTCTCACAAAAGGAGCTAAATAAGTGTCAAAAGAACTAAACGCTTGAGCGCCAGCCCATTCATTTTGTAAAATCCCCCAAAAATTTACCATTTGTCCCAAAAGTGTTTCTAAATGTTTTGGGGGCGCGCATTCTATCCGATTTTCTACTCCGCCCAATCCTTGCATAATTAATTGTCGCAAACTCCAACCAGCGCAATAAGCATTTATTCCCATAGATAAATCGTGTAAATGTAAATCTCCTTCTTTATGCGCATTGGCAATTTTTTTAGGATAAATATTTTCTAAAAGATAATTAGCGATAACAGAACCAGAAATATGAAGCATTAATCCGCCAAATGAATAACCAATATTAGCATTTTCTTTTACTCTCCAATCTTCTTGTTTTAAATAATTATCCATTACTTTTTTAATATCCATCATTATGCCGCCCATTGCGCGCACTTTTTCTCGTTCTTTTCTGTATAAAATATAAGCTTTTGCCACATCAACCAAACCAGCTTTAATTAAAACCTTTTCAACAATATCTTGAATTTCTTCAACAGTAGGAATAATTTTTGAATTGAATTGATATTCAAGAATGGTTAATACTTTATCAGATAATTTTTTTGATTGTTTTCCGTCTTTTCCTTCAATAGCAACAATAGCTTTAAAAATAGCTTGGTAAATTTTTTCTTGATCAAATTTAACTATTTTTCCATCGCGTTTTCTAATTTTTTTTATTTTAAATTTTTTTACTTTGTCCATAAAAAATAAAAAAAGATTATAAAAATAATCTACTCAAATGTTGATTGTTAATTGTTAATGATTATTGCCATCAATTGCCACCAGCTACAAGCTAACTGATTTATTTCATTTTTTTTCTAATAAACGCCGGGATTTCTAATTCATCGTCTTTATTTGAATCTTTATTATTTAAATCTTTATCAAAATTAGAAAAAGAAACTTGTTGACCGCGAGAAGGAGTATTAACTTTTATTTTTTTTTCTATGTCAAAAACTTTATTAGAAACCGAATGAAAAGCCGTTGGGCTAACATCCATTTCAGAATCATAAGAAGATTTTTCCTGATTAAATCCAGTGGCAATTACTGTAATTTTTATTTCATCTTTAAGGGAATCGTCTATTATTGAACCAAAAATAATTTTGGCATTGCTATCCGCTGATTCAGTAATAACTTTAGCCGCTTCATTAACTTCATACATTGTTAAATCAGAACCTCCTGTAATGGTAAATAAAATTCCTCTGGCGCCTTCAATAGAAAGTTCGAGAAGCGGACTATCAATTGCCGCTTGAGCCGCTTTTGTCGCTCTATTTTCACCAGAAGCTTTTCCAATTCCCATTAACGCTGAACCGGCGTCTTTCATAATTGCTTTTACATCGGCAAAATCAACATTAATTAATCCGGGAACTGTAATAATGTCTGAAATTCCTTGAACTCCTTGTCGTAAAATATTATCTACAATTTCAAAAGAATCTAAAAGAGAAGTTTTTTTGTCTACAATCTGTAAAATACGATCGTTTGGAATAATAATAATTGTGTCTATTTTGTCTAATAATTCTTTTAATCCTTTTTCAGCAATGTTTTTTCTTTGCGCTCCTTCAAAAGAAAAAGGTTTAGTTATTACAGCCACTGTCAAAGCGCCAATTTCTTTGGCTATTTTAGCAATAATAGGAGCGGCGCCAGTGCCAGTGCCTCCGCCCAATCCGCAGGTAATAAAAATCATATCAGCTCCTTTTAAAATTTCATGAATTTCATTTTGATTTTCTTCGGCTGCTTTTTTCCCTATTTCCATGTCCATTCCAGCCCCTAATCCGCGAGTAGTCATTTTCCCAATGTGAAGTTTTTGAGATGCTTGAGAATGATGAAGCGCTTGAGAATCAGTATTAATGGCTATAAATTCTACTCCTTTAATTTTAGCTTGAATCATTCTATTAATTGCGGACCCACCGGATCCGCCTATTCCAACAACTTTAATTTTAGCGAATGTTTCAATGTTTGGTTTTATTTCAGGCATAAAATAAAAATGCAAAAATCAAAATGATAACAAAATGATAATGCAAAATTATAAAATATAAAAAATTTAACTCTTAAAATAATACTCCTTTTTATTTGCAAGTCAAAAATTTAATCTGTGTATAATTTTTTTTGTTTAAAACTGTTTAATGTGATAAAATTATTTTATCAAAAATACATAAAAATAACCAGAAACAAGAATAAATAACAAATATAATTTGCCAAAGGCAAATATTTAATTACTGGTTACTGGTTACGCGTTACTGGTTACTTTATTATTTGCCTGTCCTGTTAAATTTCTGAAAGAAATTTATTTAGGATCATTTTACATTTTAATTTTTTACTTTTTACTTTTTACTTTTTTAATATGCCTTTGCTTGATATTTTTATTATCGTTATTTTATTTTGTTTTTTATTGGCAGGTTTTCGGTTTGGATTTATTCAAGCCATAGGAGCTTTAGTTGGATTTGTTGTTGGAATTTTTTTAGCCATACTTTATTATAAAGTTTTAGCTAATTTTTCCTTGCCTTTATTTTTAGGTAATTTAAAAATTGCCCAAATTGTTTGTTTTCTTTTTATCCTTATTTTTAGCAGCCAATTAGTTGGATTTATTTTTTATATTATTAATAAAATTTTTAATTTTATCGCTATTA
>CAYHOD010000030.1:0-8995 GCA_964358215.1 uncultured Gammaproteobacteria bacterium
AAAATAAAATGACACTTTTATGATATAATTGAACTTTAGTAAAAAATTATTCAGCCCATGTTGTCATTTCGACTGGAGCGAGTGAAACGAGCGGAATGGAGAAATCCCTTGAATTTTAATTTAAGGGATCCACGACTTCGCTCGGGATGACACAGGGAGACGAAAAATATATTAAGGAAGTTATCGTTGGAAAAAAATTCAATTATCAAATGTGACATTTTGTTTTGCGGAAACTATAGCTTGAAGAAATGTAAATTAAGAATTTTTAATTTTATAATTTTGTAAATAATTTTTCTGCCTACGGCAGATCTCCCGAAGGGAGATAATTTTTAATTTCTAACATTCAATATGTAATTTGCAATTTGCAATTTGAAATTTTGAAATGTTATAATGTTTTTTATGCCTATGAATTTTTTGGATTTTAATGCGATTAGATTAAGAGTGGCTTCTCCAGAAAATATTTTAAGTTGGTCGTCTGGAGAAGTGACAAAACCAGAAACAATTAATTATCGAACGCAAAAACCAGAAAGAGATGGTTTATTTTGCGAGAAAATTTTTGGTCCGGTAAAAGATTGGGAGTGCGCTTGCGGTAAATATAAACGCATTCGTTACAAAGGAATTGTTTGCGATAAATGCGGAGTTGAAGTAACAAAAAGCGTAATTAGAAGAGAAAAAATGGGGCATATTAAATTAGTCACTCCGGTAACTCATATTTGGTTTTTAAGAGGAGTGCCTTCAAAAATAGGTTTGCTTTTAGATATGTCTGTTCAAAATTTAGAAAAAGTTGTTTATTTTGCCGGCTTTATTGTTTATGAAATTAAAGAAGACGCTAAAAATGATATTTTAAAACAAATAGAAAATGAATTTAAAACAGCTTTTTCTGATTTAGAATTAAAATTTAATAAACAAGTAAATCAAATTAAACAAAAAGTTTTTCAAGAATCAAATTTAAAAAAGAATGACAAAATTTTAAAAAAGAAACTCACTGAAGAAATTAAAATTTATAAACAGACTCACGAAGAAGAATTAAAGAAATTAAAAAATGCTTTAAAAGTAACTTTAGAAGAAATTAATGGCATTAAACTCACAAGAATTCTTTCTAAAAATGAATATCAGGAATTGTCTTTAAAATACGGCCATATTTTTGAAGTTGGAATTGGCGCCGAAGCTATTTATAAATTACTTTCTAAAATTAATTTAGAAAAATTAGCTATAACTTTAGAAAAAGAAGCTATAGAGGATAAAACGCTTAAAAAAGAAAAAACAATTCGCCGTTTAAAATTAATTAAGAATTTGATTTTTAATAAAATTAGACCGGAATGGATGGTATTAACCGTTATTCCAATACTTCCTCCAGATTTAAGACCAATGGTTCAATTAGATGGAGGAAGGTTTGCTTCCAGCGATTTAAATGATTTATATAGAAGAATAATAAATCGCAACAATCGTCTTAAAAGATTGATAGAACTAAATGCTCCGGAAGTAATTTGCCGCAACGAAAAAAGAATGCTTCAAGAAGTGGTAGATAATTTAATTGACAACACTATCAGACATAGCAAAACAGTTACCGCTTCCACCGGACAAAAAAGAAATTTAAAATCACTTTCTGATATGTTAAAAGGAAAACAAGGTCGTTTTAGACAAAATCTTTTGGGGAAAAGAGTTGATTATTCCGGTCGTTCAGTGATTGTTGTTGGTCCTCATCTTAAACTTGATCAATGCGGAATTCCTAAAACAATGGCATTAGAATTATTTAAACCATTTGTTATTTCTCAATTAATTAAACAAGGATACGTCCACAATATTCGCAGCGCCGGATATTTAATTGAAGAAGGGAAAAAAGAAGTGTGGGATATTTTAGAAAATATTACTAATAAATCTTTTGTTTTACTCAATCGCGCCCCTACTTTACATCGTTTAGGAATTCAGGCGTTTAAACCAATATTAATTGAAGGAAAAGCGATTCAGATTCATCCGATGGTTTGTACCGCTTTTAATGCTGATTTTGACGGAGATCAAATGGCAGTTCATGTACCCTTAACAGCAGAAGCAATAAAAGAAGCAAAAAATATAATGTTATCAAGTAAAAATTTATTAAAACCATCCACAGGAGATCCTATTACCACACCAACTCAAGACATGATTGTCGGAGCGTTTTATTTAACATATGTTAAAAAAATAGATCGTGAAACGCCTCCAAAAAATATTAAAATTTTTACTTCTAAAAATGAAGTTTTATTGGCTTATGATTTGAAAAAAATTTCTCTTCAGGAAATCATTAAAGTAAGAACTGAAAATGGAATAATTGAGGCGACTCCCGGAAAAATTATTTTTAATTCAGTGCTTCCTCATGAATTAAAAGACTATAAAGCGATTTTTGATAAAAAAACATTAGTTCAATTAATTAAAAAATGTCATCTTATTTTTAGAGAAGAAAAAACAGCGGTTATTTTAGATAAAATAAAAAATATTACTTTAAAACACTTAACTCAAGCCGGTTTTTCCTGGGGAATGAGCGAGTTGCCAGATTTACCTCAAAAATATAAAATTATTAATTTAGCCGAAGAAAAAGTGGATGAAATTCAAAATCAATATGATGAAGCGTTATTAACTCAGGAAGAAAGATATAATAAAATAATTGAAATTTGGACAGACACCAAAGATCAAATTGTTCAATTATGTAAAGATGTTTTAAATGAAGAAAGTTCCGCTTTTTATATGATTGAATCAGGAGCCAGAGGAAGCATAACTCAAGTTACGCAAATGATGGGAATGAAAGGATTAGTTGTTAATCCTAAAGGAGAAATTATTGAATTACCGATAAAAAGCAGTTTTAAAGAAGGATTTGATGTTTTGGAATATTTTATTTCTTCTCACGGAGCCAGAAAAGGACTTTCTGATACCGCTCTTCGTACATCTAGCGCTGGTTATTTAACACGGCGATTAGTTGATGTGGCTCAGGGAATGGTTATTTCAGAGGAAGATTGTGGAGACAGTGAAGGATTTGTTTTGACTAAAGAAATGAATGAAAAAATAGGAGAAACATTAATAAAAAGAATATTAGGACGAGTAATCCTTGAAAATATTATTGATCCAAAAACAAAAAAAATCCTTATTAAAAAAGGAGAATTAGTTTCTTTTGAAAAATTTACATTAATAGAAAAATTAGATTTAAAAGAAATAAAAATTCGTTCAGTTTTAAGCTGTAAATCCTCATCTGGAATTTGTAAAAAATGTTATGGATGGGATTTGGGATACAATAAAATAGTAGAGCAAGGAGTTGCTGTTGGAGTTATTGCCGCGCAGAGTATTGGAGAGCCCGGAACTCAGTTAACAATGAGAACTTTTCATACCGGGGGTGTTGCCGGGCGAGATATTACGCAAGGATTGCCAAGAGTGGAAGAAATTTTTGAAGCGCATTCAACCAAACGAAAAGCCATTATTAGCGAAGTTGATGGGAAAATTATTAATATAGAAGAAGAAATTGGAAATAAAAAAGTTTTTATTAAACATGAAGGAACAAGCGCAGATTCTTATAAGATTAAAAATGACAGTGAGCAACAAATTTTAGTCAAAGATGGGCAAAAAATAAAAAAAGGCGATATTTTATTTAAACAAGGGAAAAAGGAAAAAGAAATTGTTGCCTTGAAAAGCGGAAAAGTTAAAATTTTAAAAAATGAAATTAAAATTACTTTTTCTGAAGAAAAAACGCAGGAATATTTAATTCCGATAGGATATATTTTAAAAGTTCAACAAGGCGATTTAATAACAATGGGAGATGCTTTAACCGAGGGAAATTTGGATTTAGAAGAATTATTTCGCTTTAAAGGAAAACAAGCCGCGCAAAAATATATTTTGGAAGAAATTCAATATATTTATTCCTCTCAAGGGCAAAAAGTTAGCGATAAACATCTTGAAATGATTATTCGTCAAATGTTTTCCCGGATTTTTATTCAGGATCCGGGCGATAGTGAATTTTTAAAAGGAGAAACCATTTCTCAATTATTATTTACTAAGACCAATAAAAAACTCTTAGAAGAAAAAAAATCTCTTATTAAAGGTAAAGAATTATTATTAGGAATAACAAGAGTTTCTTTATTAACAGAAAGTTTTTTATCCGCGGCTTCTTTTCAAGAAACAGCTCGTGTTTTAATTGATGCCGCAATTACCGGTCGAGTTGATGAATTAAAAGGATTAAAAGAAAATGTTATTATTGGTCGTCTTATTCCAGCTGGCACAGGATACTTTAAAAAGTAAAAAAACTTAAAACTCAAATGTCAAAACTCTCTGTCTACGGTACCGTGCCTACGGCAGGCAGGGATCTACCGAAGGCAAAAAAACACAACTAAAAACTTAAATCTCTTATTGATTTTATTACTAGTTGTTCGTTAGCTAACTATACAATTATATTTTTTAGGAATTTCAATATGATTACTTATTAGCTAACGCTGCGTTGTAATGTAATATTCTTGTTATCTTTTAAGTATTGTTCAGGAGTTTTGTAATTTAAAGATTTTAATCTTTTTTCAAAATTGTATTTTTATGATAATATCATTGTAGGGCTAATTAACTAATCAATAAACATATGAGTACAAAAATAAAAAAGGTTACCACTTTCGTAGTAACCTTTTTAATGAGTCTTTCTTTTTTTAATTTAGTTAATGCCGATGTTTTGAGGCCTACAGTCACTAATGTTTATTTTGAAAAAGAGGGCAAACCATATAATAAACCAGTATCATTTACAATTAATTGTTATGGCTATAGTTGGCCGCCTGGTCCAGGAATTGAGAAAAAACCTGGAACTTATACTCCTAAAAAAGTTTTTTCGTTCTCTGCAACTTGCCCGAAATATGGTTGTAAAATTTATGAAAACTATTATTTAAACTACCGGCACATAGATTATTGCGACATAGAAGGACAAGCTGATGGAAAGCAATTTAAAATTGAGAAATATTCAACAACTCTCATCTTTTCAAATTGTAGCAAAATAGAATCATTAATAGAGAAAAATGGTAAATATTATCAATCAAATAAAGAGTATAAAGAATGTCTTAATTCTGCTGAATATTATTTTGCAACCCACGAAGATAATGAAAAAGAATATAAACGGCAACTAAATCTCTGCGACGTGTATTTAGTTAATATTTCTACTTCTCAAATTGAAAAAGATGATGAAGGACGCGTTCTAGAGAAAAAATGCGAACTCAAAATTGAAATTCCATCTTTAACTATTTCAAATTCTCAATCACAGCCCCAACAGAATAAAGGATTTTTCAGATTGGTAATTGAATTAATAGTGTGTTTTTTCAAAAAATTGTTTGGTGGAACTTGCTGGTAGCTAATACTCTTTTAGTATATGTTATATGAAAGCAAATTTTTGTTATCTCTCTTTTTTACATTACTCATTGAAATACCTGTTTTGTTTCTATTACTAAAATATTTTCTAAGTACAAAAAAAGAAATAACAAATAAAAATATTCTTGTTGTGGGAATTATTGCCTCAACATTGTCCCAGCCTTATCTGTGGTTTGTTTTGTCTCCATATATCAATTCTAGATATTATCTTTATACGGGAGAACTAATAGTTATAGTTATTGAGGCGATTATTTTAAATCAATTGCTTAATTTGAGTATAAAACATTCACTTATAATGTCTTTTGTTATGAATATAATTTCTTTCAGTTTAGGGTTGTTAATATTTTATTAGTAATTAATAGAACTTTTTATTTTTGGGTCTATTTTACACCTCTATTTTTTAACCCTCGATATATATAGCTACCGCAAAACAAATTCGGGGATTTTGTAGTCAAATAATCTGTCTTGGATAGAATTTTCAAATAAGATTTTTGTTTCTTCAAATGAATGAAGATTATGATTGCCTAACATATCTTTGCCAAATTTCCAAACATGTTCTTCTGGATTAACATCCGGCGCATAAGGCGGAAAATTAATTAGATGAAAATGCGCGAGGGAATGATCTTTAGTTAATTGTTCCCTTAACTTTTTTGATTTATGCCACTTAGCATTATCCCACAAAAGACAAATTTTTTTACCTTGATAGCTCTTTGATAATTCTTCTAAAGCTATGATAATCTCGTTTGTGTCCTGCCAACCCAATCTAATTGTATGAGCTTTTTTATAGTTTTTAGATTTAATCAAAAATAGTAGAAAAAGGATATGTTTTAAAAACATTATTTTCAATTTTTATTTATGTAGGGGGGTACGGTTTTATATCAACCCTAGTCAAAATAGTTATTTTTTAGTCAGTTGATTATTTATTGCCTTCTTTTATTTCTTCTTTCTTTTTTTTCTTTTCTTTTTTTTCTGATTCTTTTTTTATCTCTTCCGCTGTTTGAGCGATAATATCAATTTTCCAACCGGTTAATTTAGCAGCTAATCTTGCGTTTTGTCCATTTTTACCAATTGCTAAAGACAATTGATCTTCTTTTGCAAGCACTATGGCTTTTTTATTTTTTTTATCTATTTTGATTTCTATAATTTTAGCCGGGGATAAAGCATTGGCAATATATTGAGATAGATCATCGCTATATTCAATAATATCAATTTTTTCTCCGCCTAATTCAGAAATAATAGTCTGAATTCTTGTTCCTCTTTGCCCAATACAAGAACCAATTGGATCAATATTTTTTTCATTAGTAAAAACAGCTATTTTTGAACGAGTTCCCGCTTCGCGAGCTATAGCTTTAATTTCCACTACATCAGTTGAAATTTCAGGAACTTCTAAAGCAAATAATTGTTTAATTAATTCTTTGTGAGTTCGAGAAAGAATAATTTTAGGACCTTTAGTTTCTTTTTCAACACTCAAAACAAAAACTTTTATTCGTTGACTCGTGTTATATTTCTCAAAAGAATTTTGTTCCTCTGGAAATAATAAACCAACGGCATGCCCTAAATCAATTATTATATTTCTGCCTTCAAAGCGTTGAATAATTCCATTGATTATTTTACCTTCTTTGTCTTTGTATTCTTCATATAAAGATTCTCTTTCCATTTCTCTTAAATTTTGAATTATTACTTGTTTGGCTGTTTGAGCGGCTATTCGTCCAAAATCGTGAGAAATTTCTAATTCAGTTTTTATTTCATCTCCAATTTTAGCGTCTTTTTTAATTTTTTGCGCTTCTTCTAAAGTGACATCTGTTTTTGGATTAAATTTTTTCTTTTTTAATTCTTCGTCTGTTTCTTCTGATTCGTCTGTTTCTTCTGATTCAAAATATTCAGTTACTGTTTTAATGTCAAAAACTTTAATGTTTCCAGTATTAACATCAAATTTAACTTTAATGTTTTGTCCCGGTTTTCCAAAGTCTTTTCTAAAAGCGGCAGCCAAAGCTATTTCAATTGCTTCTATAACTTTTTCAATTGAAATATTTTTTTCATCGCAAATTTGTTTTATAGCGATTAAAATTGATGAAGACATAAATTAAATAGGCAAAATTATTTACCCCTATAAATATAAAAATAAAAATAACAAAACTATAAATTAAAATTTAAAACGCGTCTTTAATGTGTTTAATTATAGCTTTTTGTGTTGATTGATTCAGCTCAATGCTTATTACATCAAAACGATAATTTTCAGAAAATATTTTTTTTTCAAATAAAAAATTTTGCGCAGTTCTAATAATTTTACTTTGTTTGCGAGAATCTATTGATTCTTCTGGATAACCAAAATTTTGATTTGTTCTTGTTTTAACTTCAACAAAAACAAATTGATCTTTATCTTTAACAATTAAATCTATTTCTCCCATTCGATTTGTAAAATTTTGTTTTATAATTTTATATCCTTGTTTTTTGAAATATTGTTTAGCTATTTTTTCTCCTAAATTTCCTATTTTTCTTTTTTCTGTTGAAATAATATTATTTTTTTTTGAAAATAATTCCATAATGATATTTTCCCGCTTTAAAATCTTCTTCTTTTTTGAGATTATTTTCGTCCGCTATTTTTTCTATTGTTTTTTTAGAAATCCGATTTTTTACTTCAGGACCAAAAAGAGAATCGGTTTGCTCCCATTCTACGATAAGTATTTTTCCATCTTTTTTTAACATTCTAATTGCTTCTTTAAAAATAAAAGATGGATTTTTTGATTGATGCATAATATTGGTTAATAAAATAACATCAAGCTCTTTATCTTTTATTTTAGTTGCTTTATAAATTTCTAAATTAGACCAGATTGTTTTTATATTATATATTTTTTCTAAACGAGCTTTACTTTCAATCCCGCGCAAAGCTGTTTTTAAAATATCAATTGCGTAAACAATCCCATCTTTTCCAATCATTTTAGCCGCTTGTAAAACAAAATAACCAACCCCTCCGCAACCTAAATCACCAACAATCATATTTTGTTTTAATCCCGCTTTTTCTAAAATCTTTTGAAAATTTAATAAAGCATCACCCTCTTGAATAATTATAGAAGACATAAAATATGCAAATTTTAAGAAAAATTTTGCAGAATTTTGAATTTTGTAATTTTTAATGTATTTATTGACCAGATAGGCAATTTTTCTTCGAAAAATTGCCTATCTGGTCTTTGCCAAGCCAATATTCAATATTTTTTAATATTTCTCTTTTAATTATATTGAAATAATATCATACGCCTGATAAAAAATCAAGCATTTTCTATCAAACTTTCAATGTGATTTTTTAATTTAAATTTTTCTAAATTTTTCGGTTTCATCAACGGAAAAATTTGGCATTCGCGCATTGATTTATTTATTAAAAATGCAAATACGCGCTCTGACATTCCAAAACCGCAAACAGGTGGCATGCCATATTCCATTGCTTCCACAAAATCATAATCATACATTTGCGCTTCTTCATCCCCAGCTTTTTTTAATTTTTGTTGCTCTTTAAATCTTTGAGCTTGATCAATTGGATCATTTAATTCGCTGTAACCATTGCCTAATTCTGTGCCAGCGATAATGGGCTGAAAACGTTGTGTAATTTCTAAATTTTGATCATCTCTTTTTGCTAATGGTGAAA